>CALVRP010000122.1 GCA_944358665.1 uncultured Bacilli bacterium | reverse complement strand
AGCTCGGATATGCATCGTTGCCTTGGTAGGCCATTACCCCACCAACTAGCTAATACACCGCAAGCCCATCTCAAAGTGAAGCCGAAGCTCCTTTTAGCATATATAGTTATCTATACATGAATCATCCGGTATTAGCTATCGTTTCCAATAGTTATCCCGGTCTCTGAGGTAGGTTACTCACGTGTTACTCACCCGTCTGCCACTAAGTGGAAATTCCAAATCAGATTTTGTGCAAGCACGCCATCTTCAATGGGCCACTTCGTTCGACTTGCATGTCTTAGGCATGCCGCCAGCGTTCATCCTGAGCCAGGATCAAACTCTCCAAAAAAAAATAATCTTTTATTTGAATTGTTGTCCTAACTAATTATGAATTGACATTTTGCTCAGTTTTCAAAGATCATTCCTACTGCTCTCGTTTGATGCAGTAACATTAATATATCACTTATAATTTGGAAAGTCAACACTTTTTTGAAAATTTTTGTCTTTTTTTGTGATTTTCTTGTTTGCTTGTTTGTCGCTTCTCAAATTACTCGTATAATATACCAGATAAATTTCACAAAGTCAACACTTTTTTTGATAAATTTTTCTTTTTTTTGAAATTTATCTTTCTCTATAATATATGCACCCATTTTACTATGAATGACTATTATTTTTTAACTTTTTATATTTTTCTCCATAAAGTAAATTTTTGTGCATATCAAACATAGGAATATGATTTTGGTAATCAACTATTAATTCAGAAAGAGAACTTTTAATAACTATATCTAATTCTTTAGAATAATGCATCTTATTCTTATGATAATTATATTCACCTTTATCCAAGATTTTAAAACTACCTGTCGGAAAAATTCGTAAATCTAAATCATAGTCTATATATTTTATAGTATCATCTTCTATGATAAAAGGTGTAGCAATATTACAATAATAGGTAACTCCTGTTTTCTTTAGTTGAACAATTATGTTATACCATTTATCTTTAAAAAAATACATAATGGCTGGCTCTTTAGTACGCCAAGTATTTCCATGTGCCTCTGTTACTAATGTATGATCATTTCCAAAAACCATATAATCTTTTTTTACATCTAATAATATAGCCTCATCCCAACAACGATGTGGTTTTCCATTATGCTTATAACATTGTATTTGGAGTTTTTGTCCCACTTCTAAACTATTCATAAAATCACTTCCTAATTAATTATATCGTTTTTTCAGCAAAAAGAAAAGGGTTATAATTTTAACCCTAATTATTTAACTAATTCTTCTAAGGCCGTTTGAAGCTGATTATCATTGTCGTCACTAGGATCACTATAATATTTTTCGTCTAAACTAACTTCAACATCTGGGGTAATACCTTTACCATCAATTGTTTTTCCTTTTGAAGTAAGCCATTCCTTTGTTGTGAATTTATATTGATCTCCATTTGGTAAATTTTGAAGTTCTTGAACTGTTCCTTTCCCATATGTTTTAACACCAACAATTGTAGCTTTATATTGTTCTTGTAAAGCGGAAGCCATTATCTCTGAAGCTGAAGCACTAGTATTATCTACCAAAACGGCAATTTTATAATCCTTAGTTTCATGACCACTTGAATAAGTTTTAGTAATTTCATCTTTTACTTTAATTTGATATATAACATGTGAAGAATCTAAAAACTCAGAAATCATATTCGTAGCAGCTGAAAGATGTCCTCCAGAGTTAGCTCTTAAATCAATTATTAAAGAATCTATATTTTTTTCTTCTAGTTTTTCAAGATGATCGGCAAATTGTTTATCAGTGTTGCTGGCAAAAATTGAAACACGGACATAACCGATTTTTTTATTATCTTTATTTATAACTTCTGAAAAGACTGAATCTAAGGTCACGGTTTGTTTGGTTAAAGTTACCGTTTTTTCTTCACCATTTCTACTATACGTTAACTTAATCTTTTTATTGCCGGACTCTTCTACCATATTAACAAATTCACTAGTAGAAACGCCATCTAAATCTTTATCTGATAATTTAGTGATAATATCACCCGGTTTGAGACCTTCTTTGTCAGCTGATGTTCCATCATAAACACTAGCAATAACGATATTATTTTCGTCATCATTGTATATCTCAATCCCAAACCCTTCATAACTTCCAGTTAATTGCTTATTAAAATTATCAGAAGTATCTTCTTCTAAATAAACCGAATTTTTATCTAATGTTTCTAACATTCCTTCTAAGGCTGCATCCAAAAGTTCTTCTTTATCTATATCGCCATAATAATTATCTATAATATATTCATAGTTATTTATAAACTCCTGTAATTCTTTATCAACAAATTCACTATTGTTTATAAAGAATTTATAAGTGATAATTCCACCCATTAATAAACTAACTAACATAGTAATCACTAGTAAAGCTAAAACTTCACTAGTAAAAAAAGTCGGCAATTTTCTTCTTTTCTCTGTCTTTGGTTTTTGGGAATCAAATTTACCAATAGCGTTTTCTAATTTTTCTAATTTTTCTTGTGTTTTTTCTTCTTTGCGCATATCTGACCTTCCTTTTATAAAAGTATACCACATATCAGTTTTTTTCTAAAGTCATATTTAAAAAAAGATACCTGTGTATCCTTTTTATATTATTCTGCTAACTCTGTTAATTTATTCTTAATTGTATCATAAGTATCAAAAACCTCATCAATACTTCCATTGGCTACTCTTACAAGTGCGGTTCCTGTTACTCTAAAGTCACTTATATTATCAACATCATAATTTGCTTCTTTTGATAAATATCCTTTGTTAAAAGAATCTGTTAGATTAGCTTTATATATAGCCGGAGCATCTTCGTTAGCTCCAGCCGTTTGAATTAATGTATCATACTCACTCAAACGATTATCGCCATCTTCTTCAATAAGTACATAGTAAGTACCCTCTTTATTTAGCATAGTACCAATCATAATATAATCATATTGGATTGCAGTTTCTGTCTCTTGTTCTTCAGTATCCGCGTTTTCTTTATTTACTTCATCAGCTTTATTAGTTGCCACCAAAGTTATTAAATAGAATACCAACATAATCGCCGTAACTATTGCAACAATTTTAATTAATTTTACAACCTCACTATTCTTAGAAAAAGTTTTTTCAATTTGTTTTTCAGCAGCAATAGATTCTTTACTCGGTTTAGTTGATTTTTTTTCTTGTTTATTTCCTTTTTTATTTACTTTTTTACTTTCTGTTTTTTTTGTTGCTTTTTTATTTTCTTTAGGTTGTTTTGTGTTCTTTTTTGATTCTTTCTTAGCATTTTCTTTTACTTCTGTTTTCTTTTTTGCTTGATTTTTGTTTTTATCATTATTTGCCATTTCAATCACCAAGCATTATTATAACATATTTAATTAAGGTTTTCAAATACTATTTGCTTACAGGAATTGTTGAGACTGAATTAGCAACATTCATTAATTCTGACTCACTCATGTTGTCAGAAACCACATAATACTCAATGCCATTAGAAACCCAAGAAATCATATTATCAGAAACATTTGCAACACCAGTAGCCATTTGTAATGGTTCTCCATAAACAGACATTACTGAATGTTCATCAGATACACTAGCAGTTTGTTCGATAACCATGAATGGACTATCACCTTCATAAGTCATAATAACACGTTCCCCTTCGTCCATTTCAACAGTTTCACGACTAGATAAGGTAGTTCCATCTGGTACGTACATTGGATAAATTTCACCATCTATTTTACTTACCGGTTCTGTTGTATCTTCGGTTTTAGCAGCTTCCATATTATCATCTAAAGCAAAATGATTTTTCTTAAATTCGGCATCCAAATTTACTTTGTCAAAAGTCATTTTAATTAAAACATCATTATTATTGTTCAAGACTTCAACTTTTTCAGGATTTAAATCTTTATCAAAATAAATTCTTTGTTTTACTAAGTCAGTATTATTGGGATAATTTACTGATGTTGTGAAAATATAATTATTAGTGGTTTCTTTAAAGGTTTTATCTTTATCGTTTTGAATATCAGAAAGTAATGTTTGCAATAAATATGTTTGAGAATTATTATATGGCCAATCACTTTGGAATTTGAAACTTTTGTTTAAAGACGGAGTTAAAACATATACGCCATCTTCATTTTTTAAAATTATTTGTTCATGATTATTAGTTTGATTTTTTAAAGAAACTCTAAATTTATCATCTTTTTCATAAGAGACGTCGACATCATACTTATAAACATCATCATTATTAACGATTTCTAACTCACCAGTCAAATTATAAGCATTGATTTTTTCGATTTTATTTTCCAAGTCTTTTTCAGCATCCTTAACAGTATATTTTCCACATCCTACCAATAAAAAGCAAACGCATAAAATCAATAAAACTTTTTTCATTTTTTCACCATCTTTCAATTTCAATTAAGTATATGGTGCTTTTTTGAAAATATTCTGCATATTTTCGCAAAATTCGGTAAATATATTTAATAGGACAAGGAGGATTAAATATGGAAACATTACAAAAAATATGTTTAGTAATTACTATTATAGGTGCTGTAAACTGGGGACTTATTGGATTATTTGATTTTAATCTAGTATCTACCATATTTGGCACTGATTCTGCACTTAGCAGAATAGTTTATACTATTGTAGGTATTACTGGACTTATCAATATAGGTATATTATTTGAACATATAGAAAACAAATAAAGAGTTCTTATTTTATTTTAAAGAACTCTTTATATTTTTGAAAAATTATAAGCTAGATAAATATTAGATATTGCATCAATAATCAAGAATATACCAATTACTCTAATAAATACAGTTACTGATTCAAATGGATTTAATACTAATATTAATCCTAGGGCGAAAATAATTACTGAAGCAATTAATAATTTAAGCCAATCCTGATAACCATTTTTCTTAGCATTTAATGTAGTAGAAATTTTATCGAAACTTTCTATTATCAACATTACGCCAACAACTAATGGAATAATTGATACAAAGCCTTCTGGATTAATTAAAATATAAATACCTAATACCGCAAATAATACAGAAACTAATAAGGTAACTTTGGCAAAACCACCGCTTGCTCCTGCTCTAATATAAGTAAAAATACCACTGCCACCAACAACGATTAATAAAGCACCAATAACATAGCAAATGAAGTTACTAACAAATACTGGGCTAATTACCATAACAATGCCTAGCAATAAATAAATAACTGAAATACCAATTAACGCCGATTTTGCTTTTTTGATTAAACTCATAATCTGGGCCTCCCTTATATATAAATAATAAATTTTTTTCGAACTTTTGTCAAGAAAAAGTTGTGGATTATTTCTCCACAACTTTAATTTTAACTTTTTTAGTTTTTGATACATATTGAACTCTAGAATCAGTTCCTTCGACTTTTACTTCAACTTCATATTCGCCCGGTTCATAATCTTTTAGATCAATATAAGTGTTTATGTCTTCTGCTGTAATGTTATCTAATACAGAACTTACACCCTGAACATTAACGGTTACCTGAATATCATTTTGACTGAGTCCTTGAACACTATACTTATCATCCAAATTACGAACATCGATATTAACATTATCAATATCTTTATCAGTAGCTGTACCTAAAGTAAAGCCTAACGTAATATTATTAACAGACATCGATCTTACACCCTTAGGTTTTGTCAAGTCTAATTTATATTCTTTATCTTCTTGAAGTCCACTAACATCAACTTCTACCGGAATATATTCAAGATCATCTAAAACTGACTGACTTGCATATACTGTAGCGCTATCTTCACTCATTGTAATAGAGCTAATAGCTTTACCAAATTCAATGTCACCAGTAGGTATTACTCTAATTGGAACTTCTTTACTAGGTGATTCTACATCTAGTTCAACATTAATTTTATTTGGCACAATTTCAACATCAATAACATTACCATCCTGATCATAAGCTTTTAACGGAACATCAGTTAGGGTAGTTGTCCCGGCTTCTTCAACATTTAATTTTTCAGCATCAACTAAAGCTTTTACAGTTGCGACTTTAGTTAAACTGTTTATTGCATTTTGATCATCGGTGCCTTTGACAACAACTTGATCTATTTCTGGAGTAATGTCTTCAATTATAAAACGTTCATCTAAGCTATCCTGATTCAAAATATCGGTAGTTAAAGTTTTTGTCTCTGAAACTTTTGGATAAATATTAACCGTAGCAACTGATGGGTTAACACTATATTCGATTGAGCTAAGTGGCTGACTATATTCAATATTAACTCGATGGCTACCAACCTTTAAATTAGTTAAATCTACTGAAACTTTCGAGGTTGTAGATTGCTTAGCTATAAATAAGTCTGAACGACTTCCCATTAATGTTATATCAACATCTTCAGGAAGACCCTCAACAACATATGCCTCTTCATTATATACAGCTTCGACTGGTTGATC
>CALVRP010000121.1 GCA_944358665.1 uncultured Bacilli bacterium | reverse complement strand
ATTTTAGAATAGTTAAATTTTAACATTAATTTGGGGTAAGGGGAAATCTGCCCTTTTTTAGGATTTTTCCTAAAATAAATTTATTTTTATTTTTCAGATTAATCACCATTTTTATTATTGGTGAAATTAAAAAAATTATGCGGAAAGCATAATTATTTTTTTGTACTCGATCTTAATTTTTTCATAAATGTATCATGATCCATAATTACATTAGTTTTTAATACAAAGATTAAAACGATAATTACTAGTACTGAATAAATTATATAACCTAAGACTCTATCTTGAAGAACATAAACAATAGAAGCGAAGGCAAATAAAGCATCAATACCTAAAATGATTAAAACAGTATCTCTATGAGAAAAATTTTTATTTAATAATTGATGATGTAGGTGAAATTTATCGGGTTTTGAAATACTTTCACCTTTTAAAAGTCTTCTTATTATGGCAAATAAAGTATCTAATATTGGAATTGCTAAAATAAGAACTGGAATAATGAATGATGTTAAAGTAATGTTTTTAAAACCAAGTAAAGCAATTACGGAAATCATAAAGCCCATAAACATTGATCCTGAATCTCCAGCAAATATTGATGCCGGATGGAAATTATGAACTAAGAATCCTAAAGTTGCTCCTAGCATAATAAAGGTTAACATAACATCTGTTCCTAAGTGACCTAAAATAGTAGCAATAATACCAATAGTAATATAATAAATTGCACTTATTCCGGCAGCTAAACCATCTAATCCATCAATTAAATTTAAACAATTTATACAAGCTACAATAAAGAATATGGTTATTGGATAAGCAAATATTCCAAAGTCAATATAGAAACCAAAAGCACTTAAATCTTTAAGTAATATTTGTCCATAAAAAGCAACGATACATGCAGCAATAACTTGTCCAATAAATTTATAAGATGCTTTTATTGGTTTGATATCATCAACAATACCAGTAAATACTAAAACCGCGGCGCCAATTAAAATTGAGTTCATCATTTGACTTGGTTCTCCAAATAACATATAGCCAAATAAGAAACCAAAATATATTGCTACCCCACCTAATCTTGGCATTGGTTTTGTATGAACTTTTCGCGCATTTGGAATATCTAAAGCACCTATATGGAAAGCAATCTTTTTAATAACCGGAACTAAAAAGGCCACAAATAGAAAAGTTACCATAACCATTAAAAATATTCTGGTTACTAATTCTTCACTCACACACCTCACCTCTTTGGTTATATTCTACCACATTTAGCCAAATAAATCCAATTTTACTTATATTTCAATAAAAAATTATAAATAAAAATGCCTATATAAGACATTTTATAATTCTATATCAAATTGAATAAATTCATCATCGTTTTTAACATTAATTTTACCTCCATGAAGTTCGATAATTTCTTTTGTTATCGCAAGGCCTAATCCAGCACCGCCAGTAGTGCTACCTCTAGAGTCATCGGCTCGGTAAAATTTTTCAAAAATTTTATTTAATTTATATTCGGGAATCTTATCACCTTTGTTTTTAAAGTTAATAAATATTTTTTTATCATTTTGCTTTAATGTAATATCTATTTCCGTATTTTCATAACTATAATTTATCGCATTTTTAAGTAAATTATTAAATGCTCTCGCAAGCTTATCTCCATCACCTGAATAAATTACTTTATCAGGAACTTTTAAATTACACTTTAATTTATTTTTTTGAAGCTCTGGATAATATTCATCCACAACTTGTTTTAATAAATATGATAAGTTTATTTCTGTTTTATTTATAGGCATTGAATTTAAATTGTATCTAGTAATATCAAAAAATTGATTTGTTAAATCCTCAACTCTTAAAGCTTTATCTAAAGCAATTTTAATATATTTATTTTGGGTCTTTTTTGAGATGTTTTTTTCATCATTAAGTAAAGTTAAGTACCCAATGATAGAAGTTAAGGGATTTTTTAAATCATGAGCCATATACATAATTAAATCATTTTTCTTTTGTAAGGCTTCTTTTTCATTTTTTTTACTTTTTATGTAGTCATTTTTTATATCATTTAATTTATCGCTAAAATCACTTACTTCACTTGGCAATTTAATCGCTTTATTATCTTCTTTTAAAACTAAATTTAAAGACCGATAAACTTCATTAATTGCATTTACATATTTAGAAATAAAACGATAAATAATAATTCCTAATATAATAGCAATACAAATAATTAAGACAATTTCCCTATTATAAACTATCCAGGCATACAAATCATAATTTAAATTAGCTACCATTGTGGACAAACCACTTTCAAAAAATAATGCAATTATAAAATATATTATCAAGAAAATAATAAAAGCAATTATAATATTTCCCAGTAATGATAAACATAATTTTAATTTTGTTTTCGTTAAATTATTAATCTTCAATTTTATACCCCACTCCCCATACTGTTTTAATAAATTTTGGTTTTTTCGCATCTTCATTTAATTTTTCACGAAGTCTTCTGATATGAACCATTACTGTATTATTACTATCGAAATATTTTTCTTTCCAAACCTTTTCGAAAAGTTCTTCAGAACTGACAACTTTGCCTTTATTTAGCGCTAAATAAAGTAATATCGCAAATTCTGTTGGTGTTAAATCAACTTCTTTATCATAAAGCTCACATTTATGTTCTTTTCTATTGATAACTAATCCATTTATTTCGATGATGTCGTCACTATTTTTATCATTATATAAAGTATATCTTCTTAAAGCAGACTTTACTCTAGCTATTAACTCTAATGGATTAAATGGTTTTGTAATATAATCATCAGCACCTAAAGTAAGTCCTGTTATTTTATCAGTATCTTCTATTTTTGCCGTTAACATTATAACAGGAAATTTTAATTCTTTAGCCCTAATATACCGGCATATTTCAAAGCCATCCTTATCTTTTACCATAACATCTAAAATAGCCATATCTAAATCTATTTTATCAATACATTCAATAGCATCTTTTGCATTATAACACTTATAAACATTGTAATTTTCATTTTTTAAATATACTTCTACTAAGTCAGCAATTTCTTTTTCATCATCTAGCACTAATATATTCATATTTTTTCCTCCAACTAAATTATAGCACAATCCTCATTTTTTTCCTTAATTATTGGTAATTGTAAGAATTTCTTAAGAATATATTAATTGCTTATTAAAACTCTTTTCTTACTTATTTTCTATAATTAAATTAGTTTTAAAGGACAAATGATTATGAAAAAAGGAAGAAGAAAATTAATTATTTTTTTAATTATTACTATTTTATTTACTTATGTTTTTATTAATATTAAAAATAATTTTTCTTTAATAGATACTTATAATAAGTATTTTGTTGAATATGCAGTAATCAAAAAATATCATAATGATAATTATGATGGAATAGGACAAGAAAAAGTAAAAAATAAAGATGGTTATTTTACAACTTTTACAACTATTAATAACAAAACTTATATAGAATATAAACAAAACGGAAATGCTTCTTGGAGCAATAAAGAATATTGGAATGGCGTTATGAAAGATACTGGATGCGGGATAACCGTAATGTCTATTATATTAAGTGGTTATGGTTATGACTATACACCTGAAGATTTAAGAGAAAAATATTATCCAGTTATGGATTATGGAAATATTACTAGCGAATTATCTTTAACTTATAATATTGAAAACTCTGATTTTTATTATGATTCCGTACATTTATCAAATGAAGAAATTATAAATCATTTAAAATCAGATAGACCGATTATTATTTGTGTTTGGAATAATCCAGAAGATAACCGATGGACTACCGCCTCACATTACATGGCTTTACTAGCAACCGATGGAGAAATGGTTTATGTTTCAAATCCTAATGGGTTAGAAAATGATAGTAAAAGTTCCGGTTGGTATAACATTAATGAAATTACACCTTATATTGCCAAAGCTTTATATATTGAAAAGTATTAAAAAAATGCCCTAAAAGGCATTTAAGCTTCTTCTTTATTTCTAAATTGAGCAAGCGCACCTAATACGGCTAAAATTAAACCTATAAGAATGTATATAACATTATTATCAATATTAAGTAAATCTAACCCCGAACTTGCAATTAAGAAGCCCCCAACTAAACTTGTTAAAACAATCATAATTGGTCTTACAAAGTTTACACCAATTAACCCAGCTATAACACCAGCGACTGCGCCAATTATTATTTTTAAAAATTGGGCATCTATAAAGCTATCACATATAGTATAAGCTAAAAAGAAGCATAAAATAAATATACCTAATAAATACATATTAAAGGCAGCAAAACCGATAACTAAACCAATAACAACTGAAATAATTGGAATTATAGCTGAATCAGAAATTATTTGCGGTAAAAAAGTCACTCCTAATTGATAACCAAAATAAAAGCCAACTATCATAACAACAATTTTACTTAATCTATAACCCATAAAACAAGCTAAAAAACCAACTATTAAACTAACTATCAATACTATTGTTTGTGTTTCCATATTTACCCTCCTATTATATTTAAATTATACCATTCATTGTTTCTCTTGTAAATAAAAAGCTTTTTACCTTAACCTTCGTAAAAAGCTCTATAAGTAAGATAAGCCATGTAAACATCAAATTTACTAGTTACTTCATATGGAGAATGCATAGAAAGAACAGGGATTCCTAAATCAATAACATCCATACCACGGTTAGCTAAAATATAGGCAATAGTACCACCGCCACCAACACCGATTTTTCCCATATCAGTTATTTGATAAGTGACATTGTTTTTTTCTAAAATACTACGAACGTAACTAATAAATTCAGCATTAGCATCACTAGCTCCACTTTTACCATTACCACCAGTATATTTATTAATTGATACACCTTTATTTAAATAAGCTTCATTATGTTTTTCAAAAACATCGGTAAAATTAGGATCATAAGCTGCGGTAACATCAGCTGAAAGCATTTTACTATGACAAAGTACAGTATTTACCATGTTAAAGTTATTTTGATTTAATTTATGTAATAATTCATTAACATAGTACTCAAAGACCTCAGAATACATACCAGTATTACCCATACTACCAATTTCTTCTTTATCAGCTAAAATTAAAGTTGCTGTTTTATTTGGATTATTAACTTCCAAAATTGCTTTTAATGAAGTATAAGAGCAAACTCTATCATCCTGGCCATAAGCTGCAACCATACTACCGTCAAAACCTAAACTTTTGGCTTTAAAGGCTGGCACTAATTCAAGTTCTGAACTAATAAAATCTTTTTCAGTTGTGCCATACTTTTTATTTAAAATATTTAAAATATTTAATTTCACTTTTGAAGAAACCTTATCATCTTTAAATGGCATACTACCAATTAAAATATTTAAATCTTCTCCCTCAATACCATCACCTAAGGTTCTTTTCTCTTGTTTGTGAGCTAAATGAGGAAGTAAATCAGAAATGGTAAATATTGGATCATTATCATTTTCGCCAATATTTATTTCTATTTTTTCACCATTTGCTTTAGTAATTACGCCATGCAGACTAAGCGGAATACAAGTCCATTGATATTTTTTTATTCCACCATAATAACGAGTTTTTAGATAAGCAAAATCAGTATTCTCATATAATGGATTAGGTCTTAAATCTAAACGTGGAGAGTCAACGTGAGCGCCAACTAACTGCATGCCTTCTTTTAAATTTTTACTACCAATAACAGAAGCAAACAAACTTTTATTTCGATTAATATAAAAGACTTTATCATTTGGTTTTAATGAGCTTACTTCATTTAAATCTTTAAAACCATTGGCAAGTAAAATCTTCTTAGCTTCATTTATAAATTCTCTTTCGGTTTTTGCTCTATTTAAAAAGGCAATATAGCCTTCAGCAAAATCCATTATTTTATTTTCTTGTTCTTCACTAACGGTTAGCCAGCCGTTTTCTTTTTTATCAAACAAACTATCTTTTAGTACTTCGCCTTTTGTTTTTTCAGCCATAAATTCCCCTCTTTCTTTTATTATTATAGCCTAATAACCTTTATTTAAACCATTTTCTAATAAATTTACGTTTTCTAATAGTACACCTGTCCCCTCAACAACACAAGTAAGTGGACTTTCAGCTATAAATACTGGAACTTTAAGTTCGTGAGCAAGCAATTGATCAAAGCCATTTAATAATGCTCCACCACCAGTAATAACAATACCTTTATCTACAATATCAGCAGACAGTTCTGGAGGTGTTTGTTCTAAAACAGATTTAGCCGCATTAACAATTACATAAACACTTTCTCTTAGGGCTTCTTCAACTTCGTCTGAAGTAATAGTTACTGTATGTGGAAGTCCAGTTACTAAATCTCTTCCTCTTACTTCCATTTTTTCATTTAAAGATCCCGGGAAAACAGTACCAATCGTAAATTTAATATCTTCAGCTGTACGATCACCAATTAGTAGTTTATATTTATCTTTAATATATTTGATAATATCATTATCAAAAACATTACCAGCTATTTTAATTGAAGAAGAAGTGACAATTCCGCCTAAAGACAATATAGCAATATCAGTAGTCCCACCACCGATATCAATAACCATATTACCACTAGGTTTAGAAATATCCATGCCAGCTCCAACTGCTGCTACTTTCGGTTCTTCTTCTAGATAAACTTTACGAGCACCTGTTCTTTCAGCCGCTTCTTTAATCGCATTTTTTTCTACTTGTGTAATATTTGAAGGACAGCAAATTAATATTCGAGGTCTAGCAAAAAAACTTTTAGCATTAGCTTTTCTAATAAAACTATTAAGCATTATTTCGGTAATTTCAAAGTCGGCAATAACGCCATCTTTCATTGGCCTAATTGCTTTAACTTTACCCGGCGTTCTCCCAAGCATTTCTCTTGCTTCATGACCAACCGCAAGTGGCCTTTTAGTATCCGCATCTATTGCCACAACACTTGGTTCATTTAATACAATTCCTTGACCTTTTATATATATTAAAACGTTAGCTGTACCTAAATCAATTCCAATATCTTTTGAAAACATTATTATCACCTTTTTCTCAAATAATATTATATCACATGATACTATTTTTTAACAGAACTATTTACCATTTTCATATACTTTTTTTTCGTTGACTGTCCACCTCTAATATGTCTCACTTTAAGATGTTCATCTAAAATATCTAAAACTTTAACGTATAAATTATTATCAATATTTTTTAATTTTTCTTTTAGATCTTTATGTACGGTGCTTTTAG
>CALVRP010000120.1 GCA_944358665.1 uncultured Bacilli bacterium | reverse complement strand
CCCCTATCATAGCGGCATTATCTGTACAATATTTTATTTCTGGAATAATTAGATTAATATCGTTTTTTTGACATTCTTCTGTTAAACGTTCACGAAGACCACTATTAGCAGCAACACCACCGGCAACAATTAAATTTTTAACATTATAAGCTTTTAAAGCATGAATTGTTTTTTTAGTTAAAATTTCTACTGCTCTATTTTGAAAAGATGCAGCCATATTTTCCGGAATAATATCATTTCCTTTTTGTTTTTCATTATGAACTAAATTAATAACGGCACTTTTTAACCCGCTAAAACTAAAATTGTAACTATCGTCATTTAATGGTAATGGCAAATTATAAGTATCTTGTCCTTTATGCGCAAGTTTATCAACTAATGGGCCACCAGGATAAGGCACATTTATTACTCTAGCAACTTTATCATATGCTTCGCCAACCGCATCATCCAAGGTACTACCCAATTTTTCAAAACTGTAATGATTTTTCATATAAATAAGTTCAGTATGCCCACCACTAACAACTAAAGCAATTAAAGGAAATTCTAATGGTTTTACCAAGTTGTTTGCATATATATGTCCCGCAATATGGTGAACAGGAATTAATGGCTTATTATATACAAAAGCTAAAGTTTTCGCGGCCATTAAACCTACTAAAAGTGAACCAATTAAACCTGGACCATAAGTCACAGCAATCGCATCAATGTCATCCATTGTCATGTTAGCCTTATTTAGAGCTTCTTCTATAACAATCGTAATACTTTCCACATGCATACGGCTAGCAATTTCTGGAACAACACCACCAAATACTGCATGAATATCCATTTGTGATAAAACGACAGTAGAAATTTCTTTCTCGCCATCGCCAATAATCGAAACACTTGTCTCATCACAACTTGATTCTATAGCTAAAATATTCATTATCTCACCACCAATTCTTTAACCATTAAATAGGCATCTTCGCCATTATAATAATTTTCTCTAAGGGTTTGCTTTTTAAAACCATTTTTTAAATATAAATTTATTGCGGCAATATTATTAACATTAACTTCTAGACTTATATTATAACATTTTAAATCTATCGCCTCATCAATAATATAATTTAATAAAGTTTGTGCAAGCCCAAGATGTCTAAACTTCGGAAAAGTTACAATATAATTTATTTCGACTCTTTCATAAATAATACTATAAGAAATCATAGCCATTATTTCTTCTTTTTCATAAACAGCAACCTTTTCATAAATTTCACTTGATTTATATGTCGGAAAATATTCTTTAAATAATGGTTCAGTATTTTTTAAATTTTCAATTTCTTTAATCATTTTTTTGTAATTTTTCCTCAGCTTCAGTCAATTTTAAATATCTTGGATTTAATGAATGGGGATTACATGCTTCCTCATTTTCATGCCTTTTTATTACTTTTAAAATATCAATACTAGGTTTTACAACAGTTGGTAAATCATCATAACTAATATATGTACCATTTAAATCTATATCAGATAATAAGATGTGCTGATCCGGATAGAAATTGTTTAAATCCTTATCATATCCTCCGGCATAAACAAAGCCTCTTCTTGCATCAATTAATGCAATATTTTTACTATCAGGAGTACCACTGGCAATAACTTCTAATGAAGAAATTGGAATTACTGGTACGTTTAAAGCCCACGCCATGGTTTTAGCCACTGTAAGCCCAACTCTAATTCCCGTAAAAGATCCCGGACCATTAACAACAAATATCTTATCCAACTCTTTAGGCAAAATGTTAGCTTTTTCAAATGCTTCTTCTATTTTTGGCATAATAACAGAAGAGGTGTCTTGACCAGTATTATCATTAAAAAGATATTTTATTTTATTATCAATAATAATAGCGACTACTAAATTAGCAGTCGCTGAATCTATAAATAAATATTTCATAATACTGCCTCACATAATTCTTCATATGCTTTGCCACGCGGTGTTATAATTAAAACTCGAGAATTTTCACCGGCTACTTTAATTTTTATATCAAGTCTTTCAGCAGGTAAAATATCTTTTATAGTATTTGCCCATTCAATTATAACAACTCCGCCTTTAGTATAATAATCTTCAATACCAACACCTTCAGTATTACCATCTAAACGATATACATCCATATGATATAAAGGTAGTTCACCATCATATTCTTTAATTATATTAAATGTTGGAGAAGTAATATTTTCTTTAATTCCTAAAGCATTAGCAAAACCTTTTGTAAATACTGTTTTTCCACTACCTAACTCTCCGTTTAAGCAAATAACCATGTTAGGAAACTTTTCCGATTCTAAGTTTTGTGCAAATTCAATAGTATCTATTTCCCCTCTGGTTGTTATTTTATATTCCATTACAATCACCAGAAATATTATATCAAAAAGCTTCAGAATAATACAAGTATTTTCCTATATTTTATTTTTTTATTAAAAGGGTGCTACGAACAGTGACACTCTGGTCCTGGAAAAATATGGGAAAATAATAATGGTGATAATATGAATTTCGATCGTAAAAATGAAAACTATGTATATACCTTTATTGGCAAAAATATTAGATACTATAGAAAGAAAAAGGGATGGACACAAGAAAAACTTGCGCTTGAAGCAAATTATTCTAAACAATTTATTTCAAATATTGAAAATAATGTTCATCAAACCTTTTCTTTAGGTACATTATGGCGTTTAGCTTTAGTATTAGAAGTAGATATGTATAAATTATGTATTGAACCAAAAGAGACAAAAACTAAAGTTAATTTATAAATATAAACAACAAAAATGTTTATATTTTTTTATTCTAAATTTTATGCTGTAAATGTCAACATAAAAGTTTATAATTATGTCA
>CALVRP010000119.1 GCA_944358665.1 uncultured Bacilli bacterium | reverse complement strand
GTAATGAAGCAATAGAATTTGTTACTAGTGGAATAGAAGAAGGAGATAATTTATTACAAGGAGAAAGTGATGAATTATATGTCAAAGTAACATATAGTAATAGTATAACCAGTCAGCCAGAAAATACCAGTAGTACAATAACAGTAACCTTAAATTATGAACAGGCAACAGGTGGAACAATACCTGGAGGAGATACAGCTAATATTGGTGGCCAAGATGTAGAGGTAGTAACAACAGGAGATGGCTTATATGAAGATGGTTATGAAGCAGGAAAATATACTTATAAAGGAGCCAATCCAAATAATTATATAGAATTTGATAATGGTGAATTATGGAGAATAATAGCTAAAGAAGCTGATGGAACTTATAAAATAATTAGAAATGACGTGTTACCGAATCAAGCATGGGATACCAACAATAGTAATGATTGGGAGATGGCGACATTAAATACATATTTAAATGGCGAATATTTACAAACTTTGTCAGATTCTGATAAAGTATTATCTCATAGTTGGAATATAGGTTCTACTACATATAATGATAATTTAGAAGGCCAAATAAATGATGAGCAGGCAAAAAAATGGAATGGGAAAGTCGGACTAATAACAGTAAGTGAATATTTAAGGGCAAATACTAATGAGGTACAATGTTCAACACTTAATTTGAATAATGATAATTATGCTATATGCACATCAACAAATTGGCTACGAATATCAAGTGGATATATGTGGACCATTACTGCAACGACAGCATCTACCCAAACTGGTGTTTTTCATATACCAGCGAATGGTATAGTTTTAGGCCGTAATGTTAGCTATACAAATGATGTTCCAAGACCTATCATCTATTTAAATTCTAATATAACTTTAACTGGAAGTGGAACACAATCTGATCCATATGTTATTGTTTAATATTTTACAAAAAAACTTGTATAAAAACATAAAAAATATGATATAATCTAATTAAGGAGGAACCTCGCTTGAGGTGCCTGCCAGTGTTGTAGCAAGCACAGCTTACCGATTAGTAACTGTGCTTTTTTGGTACTAGACTAACTTAATAAGCAGTACTAGAACCAATATGGTGATTATGAAGTTAAATAATCCATTATTTTCTTGTTGTTTCATAATACCACTCCTTCCGTTTCAAAAAAGTAAAAACCCCCTGAAATCGAACGGCAGGCACAGAAGACTTACAGATTCCTCTATAATATATCTTACGAGATAAAAAAGAAAAACCCTTTTTGTTTTAATTAAATTTTTGATATTTTTATAATTTACAAAATAAAAAAAGTGCGGTATAATGTTTACAGTTGCTGGATTAGCTCAGTTGGTAGAGCAACCGTCTCGTAATCGGTAGGTCGCAGGTTCAAGTCCTGTTTCCAGCACCATTATAAAAGTAAGCCGCTAATTTTAGCGGTTTTTATGATATTGTATTTTTTAATTTTAATTTAATATACTTTTAGTGGTGAAGTATATGCAGAAAAAGAAAATATTTTTATTATTACTTATTTTTTTAATTATTGTAGTTTTTGTTACATTAGAATGGTTTAGTCATTATAAAATTCCAGATATGGAAGAAGAAACTTTTCCAACCCTGAAATTAAAAGGATATAAAAATATTACTTTAGATTTAGGGGATAAATATATTGAACCGGGATATAAAGCTACTGACGAAACTGATGGTAATATTACGAAAAAAGTAAAAGTTACAAATAATATTGATCTTAATACTCCGGGTGTTTATGAAGTTGTATATACAGTTACTAATTCTAGTGGTAATAAAGCTAGTGTCAAAAGAAAAGTAGATATTCGTTTAAGCTATGAGGCTATTTATAAAGGGACTTATGATTCTATAGATAATACTGTTCATGGTTGGGGAACTAATAATAAAAAAGATGGTAAAAGGCCTAACATTGATATATCTAATGAAGAATTAAAGAAGTATAATGCTTATGCGATGGGAAACGATGAAAAAGTCTTATATTTAACGTTTGATGAGGGAAGTAATGAAAGTTATTTACCAGAAATAGTTGAGGTTTTAAATGAGAATGATGTGAAGGCAACTTTTTTCCTTTGTCAAAGATATATTGAAAACCATCCAAAGTTGATAAAACAAATGGTGAAAAACGGACATTCTATTGGCAATCACACATCTAATCATGATTCAATGTCTAGTTATGCGACAAAGGAAAATTTTTCTAAATATCTTTCTGAATTAATTGAATTAGAAAAAACTTATAAAAAAATAACTGGTAAAAATATGGAACATATTTACCGGGAACCTAGTGGTAATTATAGTTTGCGCACTTTAACGATATTAAAAGATTTAGGTTATAAAACATATTTTTGGAGTGCGGCATATCGTGATTGGGATAACAAATTAACTAAAGAGGCTGCTTTAAAAGAAATGATTAGTCATGTGCATAACGGTGCCATCTTTTTAATGCATCCTGTTAGTGAAGGAAATTATTTAGCTTTAGATAATTTTATCCAGATGATGAAAGCTCAAGGTTATAAATTTGATTTAGTTAAAAATATCAATTAAACTTTTGATATTTTTTTATTATGTGATAAAATTATGTTGGTGAAGTAAAATGCAAAGTATAAAAATAATGGATGAAATTTTAGCTAATAAAATTGCGGCTGGTGAAGTTGTTGAAAGATGTGCTTCAGTAGTTAAAGAACTTGTTGAAAACAGTATTGATGCGGGGAGTACTGAGATAAAAGTTGAACTTAAAGAAGCCGGAACTAAAGAAATTAAAGTTATCGATAACGGTAAAGGTATGGGGAAGGAAGATGCGGTTTTAGCTTTTTCTCGCCATGCGACAAGTAAAATTAATGATGAAGACGATCTTTATCATTTGGCAACCCTAGGCTTTAGAGGTGAAGCTTTGGCATCAATTGCGGCGGTTAGTAAAGTTGATTTAAAAACAAGTGAAGGGGAAATTGGAACTCATGTAGTTATTAATGGCGGAAAGATAAAGGAAGTTGGTCAAGGCGACGCGAGAAAAGGAACTATTATTACCGTTAGTGAACTTTTTTATAATACGCCAGCGAGATTAAAACACATGAAAAGTTTATATACAGAACTGGCTAGTATTACTGATTATATGAATAAACTTGCTTTATCAAGACCCGATATTCGGTTTACGCTTAGTAATAACGATAATATTTCCTTGCAAACAGATGGCTCCGGAAATCAGCTTAAAGTTATTAAAAGTATTCATGGTAGTGATGTGGCTAGAAAAATGATTGAGGTTAGTGGTGAAAATGACGATTATAGGATAACTGGCTATATTTCAAAGCCAGAAATTCATCGTTCTAGCCGTAATAATATGGTTACTATTGTAAATGGAAGAGTTGTACGTAATATTGATATTAATAGAGTGGTAAATGACGCTTATCATTCTTATAAACCGGATAATCGTTATCCAATTACTGTTTTAAATATTGAAGTTGATCCCAGTGTAATTGACGTTAATATTCATCCAACTAAAATGGATATTAAATTTAGTAAAAAAGATACTTTATTAGAACTTATAAAAAGTATAGTTACTGACGCTATTAGTCATCGTAATTTAATTCCTAAAGCGGATGCGGTAGAACCGGAATTTCCAAAGCCAAAATTTGAGAATTTAACTTTAGAACTTGAAAGAGAAAAACCGATTATTACTACTGATTTTTATGAAGCAAAAGCACCAGTGGTAGAGGATAATATCGTTAAAGAAGAAATTCCTTATGAAGTGTCTAGTGAGCCAGAAGTGGAAGATGAGATAATTTTAACTGATGATGAAGAAACTATGCCGGAAATGTATCCAGTTGGTCTTGTCCATGGGACTTATATTATTTGTCAAAATGAAAAAGGTATGTATATAATTGATCAACATGCGGCTAAAGAAAGATGCAATTATGAAAAATTTAAAAAGGAAATGGGGAAACCTAATGTGGCTAGTACAGCTTTATTATTTCCGATAATTATTGAACTTTCTAATAACGATTTTATAATTTTAAAAGAAAATATGCAGATTTTAAGAGATTTAAAATTCGAAATTGAAGAGTTTGGCATTAATTCGGTTATTGTAAAACAGCATCCGGCGTGGCTTACTGGTGACACAGAATATGTTATTAGAAAAATTATCGAAATAGTTATTGCAACAAGAAAAGATTTTGATATTGAAAAATTTAATGAAAAAGTTGCTACTATGATGAGTTGTAAAAAGGCCATTAAAGCGAATACTAATATTACAATGGAAGAGATGGAGGCTTTAGTAAGTGATTTAAGAAAATGTAAGAATCCTTACAATTGTCCTCATGGAAGACCAACGACAATTTTTTACTCAAATTATGATTTGGAAAAATTATTTAAAAGAAGTGGTTTTGATGTTATAAAATAAAACCATTTTTTTCATGAATAACATCGTTCCGAGAGCAAACGTTTGCTATAATATTTATGAGAGCTTTCGGTGACCGTGGCTATTTCTAATCTTCTAAGATTGGCTGGCACGATTATGAGTAAAAAAGATTTTTTAATACTATCTTTGATATTCATTATCTTTTTTCTTTTGATATTACTTTCTACCTTATTAGAAATAGTAAAGTAGAAAGAAAAACGCCTAACTCAACTATGAATTAGGCAAACACTATATTAATAGGTAACGCCCACCATAGATAAACCGGACGTTCCTTTTTTATTTAATCTTTGTCAAATAAAATATTGTTCTTTTAAAGTAATTGGTGATATAATTAATAAGAAAAAGAAGGTGAAGTAAATGGTTTATTTAGATTACAGTGCAACTACGCCAGTTGATGAAGAAGTCTTAAATACTTATGTTAAAGCTTCTAAATTTATTGGTAACCCTAATTCTCTGCACAAGTTAGGCTTAGAGGCTAAACATTTAATTGATGCTTCTAGTAAACAAACTGCTGATATTTTAGGAGTTAAACCAAACGAACTAATTTATACATCAGGGGCAAGTGAAGCTAATAATTTAGCGATAAAAGGTATTGAACTGTATCATAATAGAGGTAAACATATTATTACAACTGATTTGGAACATTCTTCAATTTATGGTCCTATTAGTTATATGGAGGATCATGGCTATGAAATTTCTTATTTTCCTTTGAAGAATGGTATTGTAGATATAAATGAACTAGAAAAACTAATAAGGAAAGATACTGTTTTAGTTAGTATTAGCGCGGTAAATAGTGAAACGGGTGTTAGACAGCCGATAGAAAAAATTGGTGATTTACTTAAAAAATATCCGAAAGTTATTTTTCATAGTGATATGACGCAGGCGGTTGGTAAAATAAAAGTTAATTTAGAAAATGTTGATTTAGCTAGTTTTTCGGCTCATAAATTTTTTGGTCCTAAAGGAATAGGTGTTTTAGTTAAGAAAGAAAATATTGATTTAATGCCTTTGATAAGTGGGGGTAAAAGCACAACAAGCTACCGAAGTGGCACGCCAGCAACACCTTTAATTGCTGCTTTAGCTAAAGCTCTTAGACTTGCTTATGAAAATAATGAAGAAGATAACAAAAGGATTAAACAGTTAAATAAAATGCTGCGAGATGGTTTATCTTCTTATGAAAGAGTTTATATAAATAGTAATGAAAATGCGGTAGACCACATTTTAAATTTTAGTGTTGTTGGAGTTAAACCGGAAACTTTTATGCATGCTTTAGAAGAGGATGAAATTTATATTTCGATGCAAAGCGCTTGTGCGACGGGTGATACTTCTAGATCAGTTCTTGCGCTTACCGGTGATAAGGCAAAAGCGGTAAGTAGTTTAAGAGTTAGTATTTCCAAGAAAACTACTAAAGAAGAAATAGAATATTTTTTAGATTGTTTTGCTAAATGGTATGGGAGGCTTGTATGAAAAAAATAATTTTATTTTTAGTTTTATTTATTTTACCTTTTTCAGTAAATGCGAAAACGGTAGATGTTTATTTGTTTTATGGTGAGGAATGTGCTTACTGTCATGAGGAAAGAGAATTTTTAGATATTTTAGAATGTCAGTACCAAGATAATATAAATGTATATGAATATGAAGTTTGGCACAATACAGAAAATAGTGATTTATTATCTTCTGTTCGTGATGAAATGGATGATAAAGGTGAAGGGGTGCCATTTACCGTTATTGGCGATAAAAGTATAACCGGTTATACCAATAATACAGCTTCAGAAATTCAAAAATTGATAAATGAAAATTTAAAAGAAAATAAGACGAATATAGTAAAAACGGTTTTAAGCGACGAAAAAATAGAAACTACAAAAAATGAAGAAATTATTTTGCCAATAGTTGGTAATGTGAATGTTAAAGAAATGCCTTTATTTTTACAAACGATATTACTGTCATTTGCTGATGTTATTAGTGTTAATGGTTTGTTTATTATTTTGTTTTTAATGGGAATTTTATTGGTGCTAAAGAAACATAAAAATTTATTTATGATTCCATTTTTATTATCTTTATCGGTAATGTATTTACTACTTATATTAAATGTGTTTAGTTTAAGTAGTACATTACAAACAATAACTAGAACAATCATTGCTTTAATACCGATTGTTATAGGAGCCGTTATTTTAGGTAAATTTATGAAAAAAATAGAAAATAAAGAAAAAAATAAATTAGAAACTTTCATTTCTGGCCATGAAAAGGTATTTTTAAGTGTAAGTTCTATTACTTTAGGACTTATTATGGGGTTATTATTTTATAATGCAGCTGATGCTTATCCGAATATTTTAAATATCGTAATGGATATTAATAATGGAAATGTCATTTTATATTATATTTTATATATTTTAGTATTTATGCTAATAATTTATTTGATAGTTTTATTATTTGATAAATTATTATATAAAATTTTACCAAATAAATATTTATGAAGTTTCATTATTTTAATGATAATTGGAATTGTTTTAGTATTTTTACCTAATTTATTTATGTTTACTAGCTAAAAAGCTAGTTTTTTTGACAATATTTTTAAAAGCTATAAGTTATAATTTTAAATGGTGATTTGTATGAATAAATATTTGTTTCCGGTAGTATTATCATTATGTATAGGGGCCTTACTCGCGTATTTAATTATTAATGGTTACAGTGATGCCGAAAATATTAGTGTTTCTAAGAATGCCGAGGAGGTTTATTATTTAAGACAAGGGGTATATTCTTCGAAAGACAATATGGAAAATAGTATGCAAGATTTTGAACATTATATTTATAGTGTTGAAGATAATATGTACAATACATATATAGGAATTAGTAAAAATAAAAAAAATATTGAAAAATTAAAAGGGTTTTATCAAAAAAAAGGATATGATAGTTATATAGAGACTAAAATTACTGATAAGGAAGATTTTTTAATTGTACTAGGACAATA
>CALVRP010000118.1 GCA_944358665.1 uncultured Bacilli bacterium | reverse complement strand
AAAATGAAGAGTATGATAAAGATAGTAGTTCATATATACGAAGACCGTTACTCCCAAATTATATACTTTGTTATGACAAAATATGTGTCGGTGATTTATCAGCAGCTAAAATTCATAATATTCCTATAATTTTAATACATAGCGAGTACTATAAACGAAAAGAGGGCGATGTTAGAATAATTGGTGATGATGATAAAGCTTTTTTAGATAGAAATTCAAAACCACAAGATTATTTTTCGTCAACTAGTAAGGAAAAAGTACTTTCTCTTCAATAAAATTAAATAAAATCACTTGACTTATATTTTATTTTATGATAATATTTTCTATGTCAGTGAATTTGTTTCATTGTTTATGGCTATTTGCGGATATATAAATATATTTGCTAAGCATATTTTAAGTTTATTTGAATATAATTAAACTAATAATCGTAGTGTTAGCAGTTAGAGTTTTCCGGGGCCAATCGAAAATATTATAATTGCGCTCTTAGCTCAGCTGGATAGAGCGTTTGGCTACGAACCAAAAGGTCAGGGGTTCGAATCCCTTAGAGCGCGCCACTTCGGGAAATAGTTCAACTTGGTAGAGCACTTGGCTTGGGACCAAGAAGTTGCAGGTTCAAATCCTGTTTTCCCGACCATTTAGTTTATTAACCCTTGTTTTGCAAGGGTTTTTTTGTATATGTGCGCTTTATTCATACATTTATTATGAATTATTATTTTAAAATGATTCATAATAATAAAAAAAATAAATATACTATTATAAAGGGGAGGATTATAATGAATAAAAAGTTTATTGTAATTATTACAATTATAGTTATTTTTGTTGGTGTATGTATGTATTTTATTCTTTCTAAAGATGCTCAAGATAACAGTAAAGCAAGTTATTTAACTGCTACAGTTATGTATGCTGATAGTAGTAAGATAACAGTACAAGATAAAAATCATGTGATTTATACTTTTAATAATATAGATAATGATTTATTGTCGGGAGAGGTTGTTAAAATTGAATATAGAGGTAATTTGGATAAAAATAAAGAAGTACAGGAAACAGCGGTTTTAGATTATGAGGTTGTTGAAATGAAAAATGGAAAAAATAATTTGCCTGATAATTGGCAAGATAAGGGAATTTTTAGTGATTTTTATACTTTTGCTAGAAAAAAATTAGAAACAATGACTTTAGATGAAAAAATCGCACAATTATTGTTGGTAAGATATCCAGACAATGCAGTTTCTATTTTAAAACAATATCAATTTGGGGGCTATGTATTTTTTGAAAAAGATTTTAAAAATAAAACAAAATTAGAAGTAAAACAAATGATGAATAATTTACAGACTGTTGCCAAAATACCAATATTAACAGCGACAGATGAAGAGGGTGGTGCTGTAGTTAGAGTTAGTAGTAATCCTAATTTAGCTAGCGAAAAGTTTAAGTCGTCTAAAGAATTATATAATTCTGGTGGTTTTGAAGCAATTGAAAAAGATACAATTCAAAAAAGCACTTTGTTATATAATCTTGGAATTAATGTTAATTTAGCTCCAGTTGTTGATGTTTCAACGAATCCTAGTGATTATATGTATAAAAGAGCTTTGGGTGAAAATACAGAAACAACTTCTATTTATGCAAAAAAAGTTATTGAGGCAAGTAAAGGGTATGGTGTTTCCTATACTTTAAAACATTTCCCAGGCTATGGGAACAATGATGATACTCATGGTGGTACTGTTATTGATAATCGTCCATATGCTGATATTATAAAAAATGATTTACCACCCTTTGAAGCTGGAATTTCAGCTGGGGCAGAAGCTATTTTAGTAAGTCATAATACAGTTACTAGTATTGATAGTAGTAATCCAGCTTCTCTTTCTCCATCCGTTCATAATTTGCTTAGAAATAAACTTAAATTTACCGGTGTGATTATTACTGATGATTTAGAAATGGGGGCAACTTCGTCAATTGCAGGGGCTACAGTTAAGGCCATATTAGCTGGTAATGATTTAATTATTACCACTGATTATGAACAAAGTATTAATGATATCAAGCAGGCTTTATCAGATAATACACTTAATGAAGATTTAATTAATAAGTTGGCATTTAGAGTACTTGCATGGAAGTATTATAAAGGACTACTTTATGAAAATCAAAAGTAATTTTTGAAAGAATAAAAGAAGATGTTATAATAAATCAGGGAATAGGAGAACATATATGTTAAAAGTAATGACATTTAATATTAAAAATAATTATCATAGAGAAGTTAAAAACGGAAAAATTTCGAAAAGATTAAAAGATGTTTTTGAGATTATCGAAAAAGAAAATCCTGATATTTTGGGTCTACAAGAAGTTACTTCTGAAGTTAAAAAGATAATTTCTGACAATTTTACTGATTATAATATTATTGGAAGATCGCGCTATAATAATGGTAAAATTAGCGATGAATATAATATTATTATGATAAAAAAGAGTTTTCCAATAATTGCTAGTACGACTTATAGTTTAGGGAAAGATATTAATAAAATAGGTTCAAAAGGTCTTTTAGATGTATTTCCAAGAATATGTACTTACGCTAAAGTTAAATGTGAAGGTTCTGAAATTAATGTTTATAATACTCATTTAGATCATTTGTTAAGTTATAATCGAAAAAAGCAACTACAGGTTTTAGAAAATATTATAAAACCAATAGAAAATGAACCAATAATTATTATGGGCGATTTGAATATGTGTAGAGGTAACAAAATTTTAAAAATATTTTTAGATAAAAATTATATAAATGCGACTGATAAATTAACGACACCAACTTTTGGAAATAGATATATAGATCATATTTTGATTAATAATAAATTAGTTTTAAAGGAAACATATATTAATCATCATGAGAATTATCCAAGCGATCATTTTCCAATTATTGTTAAAGCACGGTTAAAGTAAGAATAAGCTATTTTCAGTAATAGAAAAAACATTTAAGACAAAAAAAGGGATTTTTTAATCCGCTTTTTTTATTTTGAATTATTTTTTTAGCTATAATGAGTTATCATAAGGAGGCTAAAAAATGAGTACAGAAGAAACTTTAAATTGGATGTGTAAAGATATGACTTTCTGGTATATAGAAGGAGGAAATACTAAGGAAATATTATATCCGGTTACTGAGGATAAACAGAAAATTGTTCAAAGTATTTTAAACGAAAATGCTGATTTAATGATTTATGGCAAAAATTTTTATACCTTGGATAAAGAAATCGCTAAAACAATTAATAAGACTTCTTATACTTATTATTTAAAGAAGGCTAGTGCTTATAAGAAAAAGCGTGGCAAATCGATGTTGCCATACGATTTAAAAGATGATAACGCTATAATTATTAATAAATTATTAACATATTATCAAAAATATAAAATTCCGTATACCTTGGTTGTCGTTGCTAATCCTCCATATATTAAAGATAGTTTAGAAGAGGTTTTGAATCCTTTTAGTTATATAAATATTTCGCTAGGAAAACTTTTGATTCATCGTGATATTTTTACTAGTGTTAATAATAATTTGGTTATTTTAATTACGGATGGAAATAATGAATGTTTGGAAGAAAAACGATTAAAAATTAAAGAAATTATTCAAAGTCAAAACATCAAACGAGATAAAATTAAAGTAATAAATAATCAAGAATTTGATTTTGATTATCTTCAAAATATTTTATTACCTGCTTAAATTGTTAAAGTGGGTTTTTTAATATTTAAATTCTTTAAAAATATACTTAAATATGATAGAATACTATATAAGGAGGAATGCAAATGATATGGATTATAATTTTAGTAGTTATTATACTTGGGATAATATTCTTATATAACTATTTAGTAAAACTAAACATTAGATGTCAAAATGCTTGGTCACAAATTGATAATCAGTTAAAAAGAAGAGCTGATTTGATCCCTAATTTAGTAGAGGTTACTAAAGGTTATGCTAAACATGAAAGTGAAGTTCTTACAAAGGTTTCTCAAATAAGAACCGAAGGAACGATGAGCCAAATTGCTAAGCAAAGTGAAGAAGTTAGTAATAGTTTAAATAATTTATTTGCTTTAGCTGAAGGATACCCTGATTTAAAAGCAAATGAAGTGTTTAAAAATTTACAGATTGAGCTTACAGGTACTGAAGATAAGATCGCTTTTGCTAGACAATTTTACAATGATACGGTTCAATATTATAATAGTGCAATTATGATGTTTCCAAGTAATATAATGGCTAAAATTTTAAAGTATAATGAAAGAGAGTATTTCAAAGTTGCTGACGAAGATAAACAGGAAGTTAAGGTGGAATTATAATGATATTAAAAGCAGTTAGAACAAATAAAATAAAAACAGGTTTAATTATTACTTTATTTTTTATATTTATTACATTATTTGTATATTTTTTATCACGAATATTTTTTGATAATATTTATATAGCCGCAGCTATAGGTTTAAGTGTTTCAATAATTTCAGCTTTTGTTTCATACTATAATTCTGATAAAATGATTTTAAGTTTAAATAATGCACGTCCAGCAACGAGAGAAGAATTTTTACAATTAAATGTGTCTTTAGAGTCTTTATGTATTGCGGCAGGACTTCCACTTCCTAAATTATATGTTATGGATACGCCGGCTTTAAATGCATTTGCGACGGGAAGAAATCCAAAGCATGCGGTAGTATGTGTTACAACTGGGCTTTTAAATAAATTAGATAAATATGAGTTAGAAGGTGTTTTAGCACATGAACTTTCTCATATCAAGAATTATGATATTTTGCTTTCAACAATTGCTATTGTGATGGTTGGTTTTGTAACAATTATTGCCGATATTTTAACTCATAGCTTTATTTGGGGTGGTAATAGAGATAGTGATAATAAAGCTTCAGCTATTATTGTAATAGTAGGAATTATTTTCTTGATTTTATCACCGATATTTGTTAATTTATTAAAGTTAGCTATTTCTCGTAATAGAGAATATTTAGCTGATGCTAGTGCAGTGGAAATTACTAGAAATAAAGAAGGATTAATTAGTGCTTTAAATAAATTAGAAACGCAAAATGAGCCAATTAATATCAATGAAGCCACTGAATCTTTATTTATTATTAATCCGTTAAAAGGTAAAAAAGAAAAAGA
This sequence comes from uncultured Bacilli bacterium, assembly GCA_944358665.1. Taxonomy (GTDB): domain Bacteria; phylum Bacillota_I; class Bacilli_A; order RF39; family UBA660; genus Coprosoma. Next base: position 4,015 of record CALVRP010000118.1, on the reverse strand, counting down.
CTCTATTTGGAGCACTCATCCTAGTACTAAAAATCGTATTGCTAGATTACAAGAAATTAATTAAGTTTGTAAAAATATATTAATTATGTTATGATTATTTAAGAAAGAAGTGATAAGAATGAACGAAAATAAAAGAATGTTAGCGTTGTTTGGAGTAATTATTTTAATAGTAGCTATTATTTTAGTTATTGCTTTTTGGCCAGAGCCAGATAAAACTTTTGCTTGTAATGTTAAAAAAGATGGTGATTACACTAAACTTGCGGCCATTACTTATGAAGACTATGAATGTTTAAAAGATGAAAGTAATGTTGTTATTGCTGCCGGTGATTTAAGCACTAAAGAAAAAGAAAATTTAAATAAGGCTGGTGAAGAAGCCGGCATAGGAATTTATTATTTAAGTGATGAAATTAGTAAAAGTGATTTAAATAAAATTGAAGATGAATTAGATTACGCTGATAATGCTTTTGAAAAAGATGTTGTATTAGTTGTTAATGAAGGAAATGTAGAGGCTTATAAAGAAGACATTTTAAATAAAAGTGATTCTATATATAATTTTCTTGAAGAAGCAGGAGTAACAACATTCGCATGTAATGTTACTACTAGTGAAGAATATGAAAATTTAGGTGTTATTACTTATGAAGATTATGAGTGTTTATTAGACAGTGATAAACCATTTGCTTTGGTTATTGCCCAAACAACATGTTCATATTGTCAGCAGTATGCTCCAGTAATAAATGAGTATGCTGGTGAAAACAATGTCCCTATATATGTGGTTTATTTAGATGAATTAGGAGAAGAAGCAAATGATTTATTATCTTCATTAAGTTATTTTGATGATAATCAAGATTGGGGAACTCCTTTAACTCTTGGAATTGATAATAAAGAGGTAGTCGCTAATATTAGTGGTTATACTGATGATACTGAAACAATTGATAATTTTATGGAACAAGCAGGTATTAAATAATACTTGCTTTTTTTAGCCATTAATAATTACTGTTTTTCAATATATATCATTAAATATTATAGAAAAGAGGGATATTATGGATGTCGTAAGTTATATTATGGATAACAAATTGATTTTAATTCCCGTTTTATATATTATAAATTATATTATTAAACAAACGATGATTGTTAGTGAAAAATTTATTCCGTTAATTTTATTGGGCGTTGGTATTATATTATCGGTATTAATGGGAGGAGACAGTATTATTAATAATGTTGTCCAAGGAATATTAGTAACAGGAGCCACGGTTCTTACTGATCAAATTGTTGTTCAAACAAAAAATAACGGTACATAATTAAATATGTATCGTTTTTATTTTATATTTGTTATAATTATATTGTAAAAGGAGAAGGTAGATATGCGGAAATTAAAAATAAATGGTGTTTATAGACATTTTAAAGGTGATTATTATATTGTTTTAGATGTTGCCCAAAATTCAGAAAATAACGATAAGTATGTTGTTTATAGAGCATTATATGGAGAAAATAAACTTTGGATTAGAGAAATTAATATGTTTTTAAGTGAAGTGGATCATGATAAATATCCTGATATAGATCAGAAATATCGCTTTGAATTGCAAGATATAGATAGAGTTAATAGATAATTTGCAATTTTTCCTAGAAAAGTATATAATATTTTTCCAATTAAGGGGAGATTTATATGGAAGTTAAAAATAAAACAATGTATCATATTCATACACCAAATGAATACGACAAGTTATGGCAAGAAGGAAATATTTTATATATTGATAATAATTTCCTTTCTGAAAGTGGATTACTAATGCAATATTTTAATACTAATGTTAGGTGCTCTGATGGTAGCTTGGCTAGTCTTCAGGGATATTTAAAAGATTGTTTAGTTCAAGGAATAGAAAATGTAGATCCTAAAATGATTGAAGCTTTGTTTAAAGATGCTTACCGAATTATTTATAATACTAACCGAATGAAATGTGAAGGGGCATTAGAATTGATTCGCCAAGAGAAATTTAAACTTTATCCAAGTAGACTTCATTCCATATGGGTTACGGATAAAGATAATTTAGATTTTTGGTTAGATACTTTAAGTGGTAGCGAAGTTTTTGAGCTTTGTTTGACTGGCAATTTATTTAAAACTAGTGATATTTATATTCCTAATAATAATCTATGTATGTATCAAGCAATGGAAATTGCCGAAGATTATTGGAATCCTACTTTTACAAAAGAAGCAGAAGAAAAGAAAGAATATTTATTTCAAGGGAAAGCATTAATAAAAAGAAAGTGCCGAAAATAGAATATGGAAAATAAATTAAAATATGTGTATCATGGAAGTATAAAGCAAGGATTAAAAAAAATAAGGAAACATAAAGGAACTCATGGTAAAGCTTGGGTATATGGAACTTTATCAAAAGCAATTCCTATAATTTTTATAAGTGATAAAGGTAGTGATTTATATTATTTTTTAAGTGGAAATGGAAGTAAAGATAATCCAGTAATCATTGTTGAAAGAAAAGAAGGAATGTTTAAAGAAATTTTTAATGTATCCGGTTCATTATATACTTTAAGTGGTAAGAATTTTATGGCCGAAAAAACTGGGTGGTCAGCCGAGGTAGTAAGTGAATTTGATGAGGAAGTTATTTATGAAGAGCATATAAATAATGTTTTTGAAAAACTTAAAGAATTAAATGATGAAGGAGAATTAAAATTATATTTATACCCTAATAGGCCTGATTTTCTTCCTAAAGATAATAGTGATTTAATACCTAAGGTTATAAAATGGCAAGAAAGGGGAATAAATATTGAATCGTTTTTTAAATTATATCCAGAATTAAAAGTAAAGTATCTAGAAAGATTAGCGGAAGATGAAAAATAAATTTATCTTCTTTTTTTATACATAAAAAGGCATCAAAATAAAAACCGCTAAAATAGCGGTTAATTACTAAATTGGTGGAGAATAAGGGTTTTATTTATTGATATTAAATAATTTTAAAAATATGGTTTTCCTTTTAATTTCAACCATTTTAGTTTATTTAAGTTTAAAAAAATTTACAGTAAATTTATAAAAATTAAGAAAAAAGTGATAAAAAAGTGATATTATTTATATTATTGATATTGTAAATAAATTTAATAAATCTTTGTTGTAACATAACTAACGTTAATGTCTTTTCCATCACAAATAATAGTACTAACTTTGTCATTTATTATCAGATGTAAGTCTTGTGCTATATCTTTTGCCAATTCACATATTTTATTTATAAAATCTAGCATTTTATTTTTAGTAAACAAATCAAAACCATTAAGTTTATTTTCCCATTTAGATGGAACATCAGTGCCATAACCCAAAAAATTTATTTTATAATGTATTAAATTATTACGCAATTTATTTAATTCTTTAAATTTAGCCCAACCATCTTTTGATTTTGTATTAGAAAAATCTTTTTTATAATATAAATAAATAATTTCAATTTTATCATCAATACTAGCTTTCATTAAATTTTCCTTATCATAATGAATACAATCCCTTAAAATAGTATTCAAAAAACTCTCCAAATAATTACACATAGATACTGCAACTATCCATCCGTTTTTTAAATTATTTAGTAATTTTTCATCATCACAAATATATTCATCATAATCCACAGTATTACTATTTGTCATTTTCTCAACATGTTCTGTTGCATTCTCTAATGATATAACTTCCATATTCATATAATAAGAAAAAGCCATAACATACTCCTATCGTGTAAAAATATTAAAGAAATAAACATTATTTTGATTTTATCAAAGAAATAAATAATAGTCAATAAAGTAAGTACAAATTAAAAGATATTAAGAAATTTAAGTAAAAAGTGATATAAATGTGATATTGCAAAATAAAAACCCTTATAAAATAAGGGCTAAACTACTAAATTGGTGGAGAATAAGGGACTCGAACCCTTGACCCCCTGCGTGCAAAGCAGGTGCTCTAGCCAACTGAGCTAATTCCCCGGCAAATTTCGTTCTTCAAATCCCCGAAACCTATCCGGTAATCCTGTGA
>CALVRP010000117.1 GCA_944358665.1 uncultured Bacilli bacterium | reverse complement strand
ATCAAAGGGATGATACTATAACTATTCTTTGTGGGAATGGAGAGTTGTTTGATGAAATGCAAGAGTTAGCTAAAGATTTAGGTTTGAAAAATATTGTTTTTCTAGGTAATCAGCCACATGATGTTTTAAGGAAAATATATAATATTGCTGATGTATCGTTAGTTCCTTCTAGAAATGAAGCTTTTGGCTTGGTTGTTATTGAAGCAATGGCTTGTGGAACACCAGTTATTGGAACTAATCAAGGTGGTATACCAGAAATTATTAACCCAAACGTTGGTATCGTTTTTGAACCGGAAAATTATCAGGAATTAGCAGAGGCTATTACGACAGTTTTAAATGATCCTTTAAAATTTGATTCGGATGAAGTTGCTAATTATGCTTATAATAATTATTCAGAAGATGAACTTATAAAGCCATTAATTGAAGTTTATGAAGAAGCTAGTAAAACAAAAAAATTAGTGAGAAAATAAAATTTAAAAGATCGGTTATAATAAAAAGGGTGATAAGATGAACAAAGTCGTTGTAATTGGTTGTGGTAAAGTTGGTATGACATATATTTTCGCTTTAGTTAATGGTGAAAATAATGTATCAGAAATTGTGATGATTGATACAGATATCAATAAATTAGAAGGCGAAAAAATGGATTTATGTCATACTTTAAATTATGTCCCTAATAATATAAAATTAAAAGTAGGGGATTATAGTGATCTTGATGATGCCGATATTGTTTGTATAACTGCTGGGCCACCTCAAAGTGATAATGATCGTTTAGAAGATTTGGAAAAAGCAAAGAAAATATATCAAGATATTTTTGATAAGATTAATAAAACAAAATTTAATGGTATTTTATTAATTGCCAGTAACCCATTAGATGTTATGAGTTATTATGCTTATAGACTTTCTAATTTACCAAGTAAGCATGTTATTGGATCTGGTACCAGTTTAGATACTTCAAGACTAGGATATATGATTAGTGAAAAATTGAATATTAATCCTAAAAGTATTCATGCTTATGTTATCGGTGAACATGGTAATTCTCAGTTAGTTATGTGGAGTAGTGCGAATATCGCTAATCAAAATATTGATAAATTTTTAACTAAAGAAGAAATGAAAAAACTTGAAGAAGATGTTAAAAATGCGGCTTTCGAAATAATTAAAAGAAAAGGTGCTACTTATTATGGTATTGCGATGAGCTTAATTAGAATTACCAATGCTATTTTAGGTGATGAAGAAGTTGTTATTCCCGTTTCTAATTATGACGAAGAAAATGATGTTTATATAAGTACCACTTGTGTTATTGGTAGGGACGGAATTAAACAAAGAATTTATATGGATTTAAATGAAGAAGAGAAAGAAAAATTACAGATATCTATTGATGTTGTTAAAAATGCCATTAATAGTTTAAAATAATTTTTCTTTTTTTCTTGTCAAAATAATTATTAATGATTATAATATATTTAGGCCCGGGTAGTTTAATGGATAAAATACTCCCCTCCGAAGGGAGTGCTAGGGGTTCGATTCTCCTCCTGGGCGCCATTTGAAAATTTATTCGGAAATTCGAATTAATATATAATTGTTTTTGTATTAAATAAAAATATGCAGTAAAACCGCATATTTTTATTTTTCGTTAGCTTCTTCAAAAAATTTACCCATAGGTTGTCCTAAAACAACAGATATTCTATATATTGTATCTAAGGAACATCCTATTTCACCTTTTTTGAATTCTAATCTTCTAACAAAATCATAGGATTTTTCAATATCAACAGCTAATTGTTCCTGAGTAATACCCGCTTCTAGTCTGTACTTTTTAATATTCTTAGAAACAATTTCTTTGATATTCTTATCAAAAGAAAAATCTCTTTTGAAAGTTGTCACTACTAATCACCTCGCAATTATATTGTGTCATTTTGCTTCTTTTATGTCCGGGAACTAAAAAGTCCCTAAAACATTAAATTTTATAGTGATAAACATGTTTCTTTCTTACAATTTTGTAATATATAAAGTTTTTGTATATTTTATCTTCAAAACTATAATGTTTTTTAGTATAATGAAAATGTATTTTTTATGAAGTAGGGAGGAAATTATGTTAAGAGTAAAAAACATAAAAAAGAAATTCGTTAAATACGATAAAAAAGGTAAAAAAGAAGAGTTTCTCGCTAACAATGGTATTTCTTTTGAGGCTAAAGATGGAGAAATTGTTGGCATTCTAGGCCCAAATGGTGCGGGGAAAACCACTTTACTTAGAATGACTGCGGGTATTTTAGTACCTAGTAGTGGAACAATTGATTTTGATGGTAAAACTTATAGTAAAAATGAAATTGAAATCAAAAAGAATATTGCTTATCTATCAGGGAATACAAAAATTTACAATACTTTAAGTGCTTATGAACTTTTAAAAATGTGCTGCGATATTTATGAAGTTGAAAAAGAAAAAGCTGAAAAACGTATTAAAGAAATTTCTAAAGCTTTAGGTATGGATGAATTTTTATACAATAGAATTGGTAATTTATCGACGGGTCAAACTCAAAGGGTAAATATTGCGAGATGCTTAGTTCATGATCCTAAATATTATATTTTAGATGAAGCAACCAGTGGTCTTGATATTATGTCTAGTG
>CALVRP010000116.1 GCA_944358665.1 uncultured Bacilli bacterium | reverse complement strand
AGAAGGGGGGATATTTATGTACGAAGAAAGACATTCAATTTTTTCGGTAAAAAAAGTTATTTTGGCTATTTTAATTATAGTTCTTATTTTCTTCGTTTTAATGTGGCTTTTCCCAACCAAAGGTTATTTAAATAATAATGAAGAAAGTACATCAGTTACTAAAGTTTTTAGTGAAAATATTAACTTGATGAAAGAAGCTGCTATTAGTTATTATACGGATGAAAGACTTCCGCAAAATACTGGCGATAAAGAGAAAATGACTTTAGCTGATATGATTGATAAGCATTTAGTTACGGAACTTGTCGATAGTAATAATGAAATTTGTAATAATGATAAATCTTATGTTGAAGTTACAAAAGAAGAAAATGAATATTTAATGAAAATTAATTTATCTTGTAATGATAAAGCTGATTATATAAATACGCATATGGGAAGCTATACTTATTGTGTAGGGGACATATGCGAAAAAAAAAATAAATTAGTTGAATCTGAAGAAGCAAAAGAAGTTAATAATGAAGTAAGTACAGATAATACAAATAATTCTACTAGTACTAGTAATTCTAGTACTTGTGAATATGTAAAAACGATTGCAACTTATGGTAATTATGGTTCTTGGTCTGGTTGGACTAAAACCAAAGTTACTGCAAGTAATACTAGAAACGTTGAAACTAAGGTTGTAAGAGAACAAACAGGAACTAATAGAAAAACTTATACAACAGAAGCGAGATATGCAGCTACTAAACAAACTATAAATGGAAAAACAGTTTATGTTTGTTCAAGTGAATATAATAATCCTGGTAGATATTCTTCAGCAGTTGCATGTAAAAAAACATTAAAAGTATATAAAGATACTCCTATCTATAGTGATGTTACTTATTACAGATATCAAGATCGAAGCGTTAATTATCAAACGGTTACTAAATGGGCTAGTTGCAATAGTAATTTAGTAAATCAAGGTTATAAAAAGACGGGAAACAGCAGATAAGCTGTTTTTTTGTATATAATTGTAAAAAGATTAAAGAATTATATAAGTTTGTTTGACTTTTTTTTAATCGTTATGATACTATAATTATAGTATACTATAATAGAAGGAGTTCAGCTTATGGAAACTAAATATATTTTTGAATATGAAAATGAAAATGAATTTAAAAAACTAGAAAGTGCCCTAAAAAAATATAATATGCTAGCTTGGAAAAAACTATATTTTGAATATTATCCTAAGATAAAAGCTGGACAAATAATTGGCAATGAAGTTTCAAAAGATTCAAATTTTACTTACTATGATTTAAAATTACCGACAGATGCCATGTTTATTAAAGTCCATGGTGAAGTTGTTCTTCATTATAAGGTTGATGAAACTAATAAGAAGATAATCATTATCAGTTTGGATCCAGAAAAAATTCTTAGTGAGGGGCATCAATCAGAATTAGTTACTTATAAAGGTGTAATGGTTTCAAAAGAAGAAAAAGATAAAGATATGTTTAAAATTAATCTATTAAACATGATTTCTAAAGAATAGAAATTGTGTTTTTTAAAGGAGGCTTTATGGTAAAAATAGAAATAAATTGTCATAGTTCGTTAAAATTAATTAATGATAAAATTATTTATGTTGATCCATTTAAAATAAATGAAAATATAAATGATGCTGATATCATTTTCTTTACTCATGACCATTATGATCATATGTCAGAAGAAGACATTAAAAAAGTTATTAAAGCGGATACCCTATTAGTTGCACCATCTTCTTGTCTTTCAAAGTTAAATGAATTTGCGAATGAAGTTTTAGCGGTTTTACCTAATATGCAGTATGATATAAGTGGAATAAAAGTTGAAACTGTTCCAGCTTATAATATTAATAAAAATTTTCATCCTAGAGAAAATAACTTTGTTGGCTATATTATAACATTAGATGGTTTAAGATATTATATTGCGGGGGATACTGATATTACTGATGAAAATAAAAATATAAAATGTGATTATGCATTAGTTCCAGTTGGTGGAACTTATACTATGACTTATGAAGAGGCGGCGCAACTTATAAACGAAATGAAACCTAAAGTAGCCATTCCAACGCATTATGGAAGTATTGTTGGAAGTAAGGAAGATGGCGTTAATTTTAGCCAGTTATTAGATAAAAGTGTAGAATGTAAAATATTTTATTAAAAAGCTCTAGAAAAAATCTAGAGTTTTATTTATGGTTGTTTATTGTTTTAAAAAATTCTTCGTCAGACATAGGTGTATAATATAAATCATTAATTTTATTTAAGTTTGCCTTAGCTGATAAAAGGGCTTCATCAATGTTTTGTGGGTTACCATATTTTTCTACCATTAAATGATACATTTTATTAGTAAGTTTATTTTTTGTTTTTTCTTCTATATCCCAATAGGATATTTCATCTATTCTTTGTAAGCAAATAGCAATTTGTATTAATTTTATTTGTTCTTTAAACAAATTATAACGGTTGTTTTCTTTAGCTATTTTCTCAATTTCATCGGCTACTTTAAAAATATCTGTAATATGAGGATTTATTTGATAACCTTTACT
>CALVRP010000115.1 GCA_944358665.1 uncultured Bacilli bacterium | reverse complement strand
AATATAAAATAAATAAAAGAAGTACGGGAGCAACTCTCGGAAAAATGGTCTGTGATGTATTAAATTACAGCAGAAAAAAACTAACCGTGAGGTTAGGTGAATTAACGTAAGTTAATTCTTATGTTCTATATTACATATATAACCTTATTTAAATATATTAATAATGATATATACGCGCATTTAACCTTATTAAATTATAATAATAATTAAATTATAATAATAAGGTTATTATTTATTTATATAAAAAAATTAAGATTAAAAATTTTAAAATTTAATTGTAGATATATTTACTATAAGTTGTAATTAAATGTATTTGTTATATTTAATATTTTAAAATAAATTATAGATATTTAGATGGTAAATTCTTATTTTTCTTCGTTTTATTTAAGTTCGCTAAATATATATTATGTTAACTTTGTTCTTGAAAAATAATTTAATATGTATTATACTGTATAGGAGTTGATTTTTTGAAAAATTATGGGGATAAAAATTTAAAATTCTTAAGACGTAACAATTTTATTTTAACTTTAGTTTTAATGTTTATTTTAGGAATCATTTTCGTTATTGTTATCCATGATGGTATTCTTTCATTTATTTTGCTTTTATCTCAGAGTTTTATGCTCACTTTATTTTATGAATTATTTAAAGTATATTTAAATAAATCCACTCATATTTACGAAACTTATGCAGAATATTATCAGCATACTTTGCTTAATAAAACTACTTTAGACATTTTAAATTTGCAGATTACTACTATTTTAAAGGAAAAGAAAATTAACATCCCTTCCCTACTCTACTATATTAGTAAATATCATCAATTATTGAATTATCATGTGATTTATAATGATGAAGCTTTACAAAAATTTAATTATTGTATAAATGATTACATTTCTAAAATAAATAATTCAACTAGAAAAAAAACTGAGTTAAAAACTATCACATTACAGTTAATGCAAAGTTTATATTTAATTAATGATGAAGCTAAAGAATATTTATATTTTTATTATACGAAGGTTGAAAAGTTATATAATCATTAATTTATTAAAAGCAAAAATAATTAAACAATATAAGAATGATGCCTATTAATAATCCTAAATATAAGTATTTATTTAAATTATAATTCTTAGCTTTAGGATAGATTACTTCTATGGCTAAGGTGATCATAATTCCCCCTACTAAAAGCAGAATGATACTAATTAAGCTATCTGTTATGTACTTACTTAAAAAGATGTAAGCTATAATAGCGCCAATGGGTTCAGCAATTCCGGATAAGAATGTTTTTAAGATAGCATTTTTTTTTGATTTGGTAGCATAATAAATGGGAACTGCAATCGAAATACCTTCAGGAATATTATGAAAAGCGATCGCTACAGCTAGTTTTAATCCTAATTCAATATCTTTATAGGAACTCATAAAAGTTGCTATGCCTTCAGGAAAATTATGTAACATTAAAGCTAACATATTTAAGATTCCTAGTTGATATAAGTCGGTTTTAGAAGATGCCTTATCCATTAATTTATGAAGATATTTTACTAAAATAATTCCGATGATAAACGCTATAAATGAAAAAATGATCCCCTTTCCTATTCCGTAGTTTAATAAAAGAATATAAGTAGATTCCGGAATGAGGTCTGTAATACTTATCCCGATCATAATTGCCAGGGAAAAAGATAGAGATGCAGTAATAAATTTATTAATATTATCTTCTTTAAATTTAAAAAAAATGACTAGACTTCCTATAATTGTGGATAATCCGGCAATGGTAGAAACTAGTAAAGCACCAATAATTTCCATATAATCACCAGTTAATTATATGAATTCTTCTAGCGTTTTAAACCATAATAATAGTGGGAGGTAAAAGAAAATGAAAAATAATAGAGAAAGTCAAAAAAACTCTAGAAATAATAAGAATTGTAGAAATTCTAAGAATGAATCAAGAAATTCTAGAAACGAAAAAAGTTCAAGAGCTAATAGAGAAGCTCGCTAATTATGTAAAGCCACGATTTAATGGTGGCTTTTTTCATGTATTAAAGGATGTTTATTATATTCTTGCTCTAATTTTTCATTTGATAAGTGCGTATATATTTGCGTTGTTGCTATATCACTGTGCCCTAAAAGTTCTTGAACTACTCTTAGATCAGCTCCATTATTTAGTAAGTGAGTGGCAAAAGAATGTCTTAAAATATGAGGGCTAATATTTTTCTTTATCCCCTTTTCATGACATAATTTTTTGATGAATTTAAAGAAGGCTTGTCTTGTTATTTTAGTATGTCTACTGCTAATAAAAACATATTCACAAGTGTGAGTGCCTAATAATTCATTTCTTCCAAATTTTAAATAGTCTTCTAAAGCTTTTATGGCTGTATTGCTAATAGGCACTAATCTCTCTTTACTTCCCTTACCAAATACTTTCACTAGATTGTCTTCTAAAAATAAGTTGCTCATCGTTAAATTACATAATTCACTAATTCGCATACCTGTCGCATATAAAACTTCTAACATAGCTTTATTTCTTAATTCATAAGTAGTACTGGCACGAATATTTAATAAATTATCAACTTCTTCGATGGTTAAATAATTAGGAAGCTTTTTTTCGAGTTTGGGCATTTTAATACTTTCACAAGGATTTTCTGGTAAGATACTTTTTTCGACTAAATATTTATAAAAGTTGTTTATAGCTGTTAAATAACGAGCGATTGTTTTGCTTGATTTATTAGTTTTACGTAAATAGTCTTGGATATCTTCTTTTTTTAGGTTTTTGATATTTTTCGGAGTATAATATTTAGCTAGTAAATAAAGATCTGTGGCATAGGAATCCCTAGTGTTTTTGCTGGTGTTATATTCCGCATTTAAATATTCATTTATATATTTATTAAGTTCAGGATTATACTTAAATATTTCTGCTAATTCATCTTTTTTCATTATTACCACCTTAATTAATTATATCACAAAATTTTTTAGATTGACATACGTACAATTGTATTATATACTATTATTAGTTAAAAAAATGTGATATAATGAATATAGGTGAAAAAAATGGAATTACTTGCGAATATGTTAAGGCCTAAATCTTTAAATGAAGTGATTGGGCAGAAACATTTAATTGGAGAAGATAAAGTTTTAACTAATTTAGTTAAAAATGGTAAAATTTTTTCAATGATTCTTTATGGGAAACCAGGGATTGGGAAGACTAGTATTGCTAATGCTTTAATAAATGAACTGCATATTCGTTCTAAATTTTTAAATGCGACGACGAATAATAAAGCTGATTTTGATATAGCAATTGAGGAAGCTAAAATGTATGGGGAAATGATTTTGGTTATTGATGAAATTCATCGCATGAATAAAGATAAGCAAGATATTTTACTTCCGCATATTGAATCCGGTTTAATTATTTTAATTGGCCTTACTACTTCTAACCCCTATCATAAAATTAATCCCGCTATTCGAAGTAGATGTCAAATATTTGAATTAAAAGAATTAAGTGTAGAAGATATTATGGAAGGATTAAAGAGAGCTCAAAAATATTTATCTGATTTAGTGATTGATGATGAAGCATTAAAATATATTGCTACCCTTTCTTCTGGTGATTTTAGATCAGCTTTAAATACATTAGAAGTTACATATTATGCGACAACCGATCATAAAATTACGATAGATGATATTAAGAAAATTAATAATAAACCAGTATTTTTCCATGATAAAGATGAAGATGGCCATTATCAAGTGTTAAGTGCTTTTCAAAAATCGATTCGGGGAAGTGATGTAGATGCAGCACTACATTATTTAGCAAGATTAATCGTAGCTGGTGATTTAGATAGTATTTACCGGAGAATGAGTGTCATTGCTTATGAAGATATTGGACTTGCTAATCCGGGAATTGGGCCTAAAGTTATGGCGGCGATAGAAGCAGCAGAATTAGTGGGACTTCCGGAAGCAAGAATTCCTCTAGCAGAAGTTGTTACTGAAATGGCCTTATCCCCTAAAAGTAATAGTACTATTCTAGCAATTGATGCGGCAATTAGTGATATTAATAGGGGTATTTCGGGAGAGATTCCTAAACATATTATTGAAGGTTCTCCTGATTATGTTTATCCGCATAATTTTAAAAATGATTATGTTAAGCAGGAATATATGCCGGAAAAACTTAAGGATAGGAAATATTATATGAAAAAAGATAATAAGTATGAAGCTAATTTAAATAGATTATATGAGGAAATGAGAGGCGAAAAATGAATATAAGTGTAATTGGAACAGGAATTTATGGGGTTGCTTTGGCTTTAGATATGGCTAGTAATGGCCATCAAATTAAAATGTGGACGGAAAAAGAAGAATTAGCTCAACATTTTCAAGAAAAACATGATTTAAAGCCGGTTACAGATGCGTTTATACCTGAGGCTATTAAAGTTACTACTGATTTAAAAGAAGCATTAGAAAGTACAGATTTTGTTGTTTTAGCAACATCTGCTAAATATACGAGAAGTATTTGTATGAGTATGAAGAAATA
>CALVRP010000114.1 GCA_944358665.1 uncultured Bacilli bacterium | reverse complement strand
TGGTAAATACAATTATTTTTTGATCAATTACAATAAAAATAATGACAGCAAGTATTAAAGAAACAAAAAGTAATGTGTTAGGCCGTGATAACCAACCTTCTAAAGATTTTTCTGGTCCACCAAATTTATTAGTTAATCTAACTATAAACCGCGTCGTTGGGGTAATTATTTTCTTGTCAAAAAATCTGCCAACTTTATAGAAAAATCCTTTTTTCTTAATTTTCTTCATCTTTTAACCCCTCCTTTTTGTTATTTGTTAGGAGTTTTTTATTTGGCGATAAAGCCTCTAACAAGCGAACTTTAACTTCATCTAATGATAAATTATAAGATAGTTCACCATCTTCAGCTATAGAAACTCTTCCAGTCTCTTCTGATACAACAACTGCGATACAATCTGACGCTTCAGCAATTCCTAAAGCGGCTCTATGACGAGTCCCAAGTCTCTTACTAATAGTCACACTAGAGCTAGTTGGGAATACCGCACCTGCACAAGAAATTTGGTCACCTTGAATAATAACACCACCATCATGTAACGGATTATTAGTATAGAAAATTGAACCTAATAATGCACCAGATACATCCGCATAAATTTTTTGAGCTTTATCAATATAATTAGCCAAACTAACATCTCTTTCTAAAACAATTAGAGCCCCTATTCTATTACTTTGCATAAATTCAATTGAAGAAACAATTTCATTAACTGTTTTTTCTCTTTCGCTGAGTGACAGAGTTTTATGCCTACCCAAAAATTTAGCTCGGCCTAAAGATTCTAAAGCATCTCTTATTTCTGGTTGGAATATGACAATAAGTGCAAGTGGTGCCCATTCAATTACATAATCTATTAAATAACCAATTGTTACTAAATCTAATAAATCTGATAAAATTTTAGCAACTACTATTATTAAAATTCCTTTAAACAAAAGAATCATTTTAACATTTTTTCTTAAACTTTTTAAAATATAATAAAGCAATGCCCACACTAAAAGAACATCAATTAATTTTTTTGCTAAAGCGAGAATTGTATCTATAGTCATTTTATACCTCCATTTTTTTATTATTATAATTATAGCATATTATTAACCCATTTAAAACCAAATTGCAAAATTTGTCGATTTTCTAGGGAAAAAATTAATCCACATTTGTGGATTAATTTGTCCAAACATCCAATGTTTCAGCATCTTTATTTTTTTCTTCCGGCTTTACATTATTTGATTGTCCGGCTGGATCCGCACTAACTGGCGCATTTTCCGGAGTAGCAACAGCATTAATGTTTGGTGGGGTTACTGAGCTAACTGATGCTGATGTAACTGGATTATTAGGTATAGCTGAATTATCGACGGGCTGTTTACTAGAAACTGGAGAAACTTCTTTTTCAGAACTAGAAAGAACTTCTGTATTTTCATTTTCTGCCGAAACTGGAGTGTTAGATATCTCTGAAGTATTCTCATTATTATCACTAGATACCGGTGAAACTGGTTGTGCCTCTTTAACAACAGCTTTATTTTCTAACGTTTCATTAATTGGAGCCACTGATACTTCTGGAATAGTTTCTTCTTTTTGGCTCGCTGACACCGCCGTAGGTTCTAGTGGCCCTGGAGCCGAAGTTACATCTGGCATATCTAACCAACTTTGTTCGGCTGTATTATAAACCTTTTCTTGTTTATCATCAACGATTGGTGTATCCTCAGTCCAAGCTGAAAGAGCTTCTTTTTCTTCTTTCTTTTCATTTTTATTATTTTCTTGTTTTTTTCCCGCTAAAATTGTTCCTTCAGCTACATAACCAATAATAGCTAAAAGTACAATAATTACTACAACTATTATCCAAAACGTCATACTAGTAAATATTTCCATAAAGACCCCTCCTTATTTAATTATTAATATTTGTATTATATTAAGTTATTGCTCTAAATAATCTTTGCCTTTAAATGGTTCTTCTCTAAGTAAATCATTATAATTTTGTTGTCTTAGTACTTCATATACCATTATAGCAACACAATTAGACAGATTTAAAGCTCTTACTTTATCAGTCATCGGTATTCGAAGACAAGTATCTAAATGTTCTTTTAAAATTTCTTTTGGAATTCCCGTACTTTCACGGCCAAAAATTAAATAAATATTTTCTTTTTTATCTGTATAATCAAAACTTGTATGAGGCTTATGCCCATATCTAGTTAAAAAATAATAAGTGCCCTTATTTTTATTAGCAAAATCATTAAAATTTTCATAAACGGTATAATCACATTCATTTATATAATTAGCCCCGCTTCGTTTTACTACTTTTTCATCAAGACTAAAACCAAGTGGTTTTATTAAATGAAGTTTCGTATTGGTAGCCGCGCAAGTACGCATAATATTACCTGTGTTTTGAGGTATTTCAGGGGCGTATAAAACAACATTAAGCATTATCAATCATCTCATATCTAGTAAATATTTTATCAATATAATCCATATCTTCATCATCAATATTATCAATAACATGATCAATTTTACCGTTACTAAAATCATAAACGGTTACTTCTTGATTATTTGTTATTTTTGATTCTAGTTTAGAATTTTCAAGAAAATTGCTCTTTAAATAATCATTAAACGTATTAATGTCAATACTACTAGTATCAATATAAACAACATTCAAATTGTGCTTAACAATATAATCTCTAAAATCTCTTTCAAATGATTTAATACTATCAGTATATCCAGAGGAAACATATAAAATAAAATCAGGATTTTCTTGAGCATAATTACTAAGTTCTTCTTGATTCATTTCAGTAGAAACTTCTAATACCGGCGAATTTTCATTATAATAAACTCTAGTGGTGTTATACCAATCGCGCATGTAGAAAACTAACAACACAAAAGCAATAAATATTACAACCAATATTATATAATTTTTAAAGGGTATTTTCTTTTCCATACCAATTCCTCCAACTCTATCATCATTTTAACATATTTATATGTATTTTTCAAACGACTTTTACTATTTAAAAATAAAAATGATTATTTATAAATCATTTCCTTCATCTATATCTTCAAGCCTTACATCTGGAAGAACAATTTGTCTTTCTTCACATATTCGTTTAAATTTTTCTCTAAAAGCTTTACATTCTTTTACTCTACTATCGGGATAAATTCTTTTACTATTCCTGATGGCCATATATACATCAATAATATCTACTTCTGGTCTATTTTCATACAAAGCATTAGAAAAAGCCCCCGATAAAACCGATAATGATACATCAGGGTACATAGCTGAAAGACCATATACTCTTTTAAATTCTGAAGTTGCGCTGACAATTGATTCCATAAGCAATGTCGTCAAATAATGATTAGGCTGCATTTTTATCCCTGTTTTATATTCTATTTTCGGAATTGTTCCAAGTAAAATTTGAACGGTAGCTTCTTCTGTTGGCTCAGAAACATCAATACGGTCAAAACGTCTTAAGAAGGCTCTATCTTTAACAATATATGTTTCATATTCAATTGTTGTCGTTGCACCAATTGCTTTAATGTCACCACGGTCTAAAGCCGGTTTTAAAATATTCGCCAAGTCCATAGGACCGTCTTGGCTTCCACCAATTAAGGTATGAACTTCATCTAAGAATAAAATTGTTTTTGGCGCTCTTTTGAGCTCAGCTACCAATAAATTAACAACACTTTCTTCTTTACCATTAACGGTCATGGTGCCCTTTAATGAAGAGGTATTTATTTTTACGATTCGATAACCTTTTAACGCATTAGGAACTTCATTTTTTTGAATTAAATAAGCAATACCTTCAACAATGGCCGTCTTACCAATACCCGCCTTACCAGTTAATAAGGCTGACTTGTCTGGTGTTAATAAAACTAGCATTGTTTTTTTTATTTCATCTTCTCTAGCAATCGCCGGATTAGTTACATATTGTTTGCTTGTTAAATCTTCGCAATACGTTGTAATAATTGGATATTCATTATGATCTAAAGGTTCTATTATTTGATTATTCATATTCTACTCCTTTATATATTCATTTTCTTTTAAAGCGTCGACCACTTCACTATATGAAGCCTCGCCTTCAATACGATTAAAAGTACTTTCTTCTTCACCTTTTTCTACAAAAACTGTTGTTGGAGTTCCTGAAAAAGGAAATTTGGCTTGTAAACTACTTACTTCACTGTCACTAAGTTTAGAAATATCAATATATTTAATATCAACATCATAATCCTCAATAACTTTATTAATCGTTACTTTATAAGCATCACAGTGTGTACAAGTGGCGGAACCGATAAATAAAACAAAGCTTTCTTTATCTTCTAGCATACTGTTTAAATCATCATAAGTTATTTCATCATAAGTTTTATTGCCACAACCACTTATTATAATTAATAAAGGAACTAAAATTAAAACATACAATATTTTTCGCATATACTTCACCTTTATCATTATATAATATTTTGAAAGAAAAAAAAAGACTAAATAAGTCCTTTAAGATTTTTTTACAGAAATTAATTGATCAGGAAGTAGGTAGATTGTTTCATTTTGACTTTGAATATTATTGGCTGATGTTCCAAGTTCTTTTATAACTTTATTTAAAGTATCTCCCTCACCAGTAATATATATTTTAACGTTAGAATTTGGAATTAATATTTCTTGATTAGGATAAATAATATCGCTAGCATTTAATCCATTTTATTTTATTAACTGTTTAGGATCTATATTATAATTTATAGCGATTTCATATATATTGTCACCTTTTTTTACTATATATTTAGAAAATACAGTATTAGTTTGTGGTACTACTAAATACATACCAGGCATTACTGTTTGTGAATTTAGCCCATTTAATTGCATTAAAACATCCATACCTACTCCAAGCTTTTTCGCAATATTTTCTAAAGTATCCCCACTTTGAACTTGATATATTGTATACATACTTTCACCTCACTTTATTATATGGCTTTTGTGAAATTTGGCGATAAAAAAATCATAAA
>CALVRP010000113.1 GCA_944358665.1 uncultured Bacilli bacterium | reverse complement strand
ATAACCAAAAACCCCAACTCTATATATATATTTAGTGTTTGTTCTTCAACATCAGTTTTTAGATCACATTTGTTTAGACAAATAACTATTGGAATGTTATTATTTTGTAAAACAAGCAAATACCTATCAATAAATTTAGGGTGTAAAGGTGGCTCTTTAGCAGCAACTACAATCACAGCAACATCAACGTTAGCAGCTATTTTTTTAACAGTGCCTATATCATCTAATCTTGTTCTATCTTTTTTTACTCTAGATAAAATCGAAGTTCTTTTAACTAAATTCCGGATAACAAATCCAGTATTGTTTTTTTCAAGAATCACTTTATCACCAGGGAAAAGAACTTGATTACATACTAAATTAATATCTCTTCTCAATTTAGCCAATACAATCTCATTATCGTACAATACATGTGCCACGTTGTACCTAACTTCAATAACAACACCATAATCTTTAGATGATGGTATTATAAATCCATCACTTATTGTGTTTTTCTCACGGAAAAACTTTTCTTTTGCCTGATATTTTTTCACCAAGCTTCTCCTTGCCTTAAAACTGTCGTGCGAATTATAATGTGGCAATTTTTCATCTCCTAACTTTTAACACAATACCCTTTTTTTACCTTTTAAACGTAAACATATTATTATTTTCATCCGCATCACCTACTTTACTACATGTATGTGTTTAAAATTTCATACATGCTTATATATGTATTATATCAAATTCATAATATAAAATCTAAGTAAATTGTTAATGGTTATAGCAAAAGAAACTAAGTTAAAAATAGTTAGGAATTATCTCCTAACTATTTTTTTGATCAATGGTTAAACGATTTACCCGAAATGGCATCATCAACATTAATTTGATATAAACCATTTTTATCAAATAAATATGCTTTGTCACATACTTCTTCTATATACTTACGGTCATGAGATACACTAATAATTGCTCCATTATAGTTTTTTAAAACATTTCTAATTACAGGATTAGATAATGGACTAAGATTTCTCGTTGGTTCATCCAATAATAGAACATTGCAACTTTCCAAAATTAATTTAATTAATAATAATTTTGCCTTTTGACCACCGGATAAATTTTTAATTAGTGATAACATTTCATTACTAGTAAACTTCATATTACCCAGAAAAGCTCTAATGTCACTTTCTTTTAATTTGGAATTTTTCAAAAAATTAATTGGCTTTTGATTCGAATTTAAAACTTCATCATAGTTTTGTGGCATATAACCAAGTTTAATATCTTTTCGATCTTTTAAAATTTCATATATATGTTTTATTAATGTACTTTTACCTATACCATTTTGACCTACTATAACAATATGTTCCGGTCCTTTCACAAGTATAGAAATGTTTTGTGTTAAAACGTTGCCTTGAATAATTAATTTATCTTTCTTTAAATCTAAAACAGTTTTTCCGTTAGGAAGCAAGACATTATCATTAAATCTAAGATTAATAGCCTCCTCTACATCAGCCTTCTCCATTAATTCTTTATCTTCTAGCCGTTTTTCTTGGGCCAGCAGAGAGTGCATTCTATTAGTCCTTCCAGGATTAGCTTTTTGGACCTTCTGTTTTATTTCCTTTAACGTTTTGATTTCTGACTTATGACTTCTTTGTTCATTAGAGGCTTGTTGGTTTTGAGACTTAATAAATCTTAAACGTTTTTGAACATAATCTTTATATCCCATTTTAGCTATAGTATAACTAGAATCACTTTTCTTCTTTAATTGTTCTAAATGAATAATTGTATTAGTAGTTCTTTCCAATAACATTTCATCATGAGAAACAAAAATTATTGGCTTTTTAGTAGTCTTAATAAAATTCTCTAGCCATTTTAATGTTTCAATATCTAAATCATTAGTTGGCTCATCTAATAATAGAATGTCGTTTTCTTCTACTAATAATTTACAAAGTTGTAATTTTATCCTTTCGCCACCAGACAAATAAGATATTAAATAATTATCATCTAATACTTCTTCAGATAACCCAAGTTTAGACAATGTTTTGGAAATATCACCAAGTAAATTATATTTTTCATAATTAACGGCATCATTTGGTGCATCTTTTAAAAAATAATTAACAACCGGCTGTTCATTCCATTTAGAATCTAGAAACTGCTCTAAGTAACCAATTTTATAATTGTTGTTAATTACTGTTCCTTCATAGTAACAATAATCCCTAATAAATTCTTTATTATATAAAAATTTTAGAAAAGTACTTTTTCCGTTTCCTTCCTCACCAATAATAGCCACTTTATCGCCAGCAGATAAAATGTATGATAGATTTTTAACAAGAGGTCTATCATTTTGATTCAATGTTAAAAAAAATGTTTTTAAGTTCCAACATACTACCACCTCCCATTAATTATGAGATTTTAAGATTAACTAAAGTCTTTTGGAAAAACTAGATATTCTTTCCCTACTGTTTTAAATTCTTCACCATCATAGAAAATTCCTGATTCTTCATAAAGAACTAAAGTTTTATTATTTAATTTTAAAATTTCTTTTTCTTGTTTTTCATCATAATGACACCAAACATCATAACCTTTTAACAAATTTAAAGCAGTTAAATTTTTTAAATTAACATTGTTTTTATCAGCATGAATAGCCGTTTCAATAGTTTTTCCAAATATAATTGCTCCTGCAGAACCACCATAGACAAAACCACCATTATTTAAATAATCTTTAAGCGTTTTTTCAAAATTACTTTCTTTTATTTCTTTTAAGAGTTTAAAGGTATTTCCCCCACCAATAAAAATAGCTTTATACTCACCTAAACTTTTAATTTTCTTTAAATCAGTCTGCATTTCAATATTATTCAAATTATATTTAGCATATGTTTCTCTAAACCACTTTTCACAAGCATTATATGGTATTTTTTCCATGGCAACAGGAATATATAATATTTTGCCATCTTTAACATAATTAGCAAAATATTCATCTAACGCTTTTACTTGCTCTGGCTCACCACCACCAGATAATAATAATTTCATTTTTTATCACCTCTCTGTTAAATTATATCAAAAAAAATCAGTTCTTGCGAACCTTTGATTTTATTAAAATTTATTTTAATATTTTTTGCATAAAAAAAGTCTAAAAGAGTACCGTTTAACGATAAAACCGGATATACCAGGTGGGCATCACATTATACATTTTAGGATCCTTAAATAAATAAGTATTCAACACCATGTATAAATTAGATTCCCGATCGTCAAAGTGTAGGTTTTTCATAATTGGCAACATCTTTTAGACAATTATATTATAACATACTTATTAGTTATAATCAAGGATTTTGACAATAAAAACACTTGGAGATTCCAATTTTGCTTTATGCTTCTTTATAAAGAGAAAAATGTATTTCGAGTTAATCATCTATTTGTATAGAATAACTAAAACGGATTGATGTTCATTTTCCTAAATATAGTTATAAGAACAATTTATTACAGTAATATACGAATATTTAGAAAAGAAATGATATTCATTGTACCGCTAAATATTAAATAAATTAAGTTAGAGATAACCGTTTGTGAAATTGCTGAATCTTATCATACATAATATTTGTTATTTTCTTTATAACAATACAACTTATTACTATTGCATAGTTCATAATAGCAAATCTAAAATTAAATATAATGCCAGCCATTATATATTCAAATAATGATTGATCAAATATAAAATATGGATAATAAAAATAACAGATTATATCAATAATAATACTCCACAAAATTATGCTCATCGGAGCAAGAAAAAGATTAATATTTTTATTTTTTATTTTGCTAATAGCAAAAGATATTACTAAAAATGTTCCTAAATTAACAATAATAAAACTATTACCCATTAAATTGGTGGCAGTCGTTAACATATACAAAATCCACAACAACATAAATAATTTTGACGACTTTTTATTATTTAATGAACTTCCCAACATTAAAATTGAACCTATCATAAATGATTCCCCCTATTCATATTTCTCTATATAGAAATTATAAATTTCCCCGTCTTTTATTTCATATTCCGAAACGCCAATAGAAGCATACTTATCACCAATATAATAAATCCAGTAATAACCATCACCTTGATCTATTCCCATTAATGAAACAATATATGTGCCATAATCACCAATCTCTTTTTTCAGTTGAATATCATCTGCAAGATCATCTAATACATCAGACAAATATTCTTTGTTTGTTTCTAAATCATTAGAATATATCTTTAATTTCTGTTTATCATATATATTTATCGTAATATCAAGCATATTACTATTTGACTCA
>CALVRP010000112.1 GCA_944358665.1 uncultured Bacilli bacterium | reverse complement strand
GGTAAATTTTTAAAGTAAATTCCGTTTTTAAAAAATAATAAGAAAAATGAAGACTTATTTCCGTAAAAGATCGCAAAAGCGGAAATAAGTTTTTAAATTAAAACGAATATTTAGGAAATTATTGCATGCCAAAATAACGGGGTTATTTCCGCTTTTCAAACTTATTTCCGTTTTATAATTTGTTTCCTTGCTTAAATTATTTTAGCTAGCTAAAATAATTTATTGAATATATCTTCATCAAATACTTTAATAAATGCTTCTTTAGGATTAAAGCTATCCAAAGACTTTAATGGTTTATTAAGCAAAGTTATATTTATATTTTTTATATCTTGCTTTGTATATTTGTCTATTGATTTGTTCTTCGGAAAAAACAGTCTAAGTTGTTTATTTAAATTTTCTACATTTGGCTTTTGACTAGACACATAAGGGTCACAGAAAAATAATTTACATCTTTCTTCACCTGTTATTTTAGAGAAACAAATTCCATCTATATCAGCGAATTTAGGATCTCTGTCAGTTAAAATGGCTGGTATTAATTCTTTAAAAGCTTCAATACCAAGCGTTTCTTCTAATTTATCAAAAAAATTAACAACTTTACTAGAGTTTGGATTTTTAATTAAAGTTAAAATAGGAAGTTGCAAATCAGGTAGAATAAATGATAAAATATTATTGTTATCTGACTTAATTTTTCCCAAGAAGTCTAGTTGCCAAACATAAACTCCGGGATTTTGATGTTTAAAAGCCAGGTAATCAATGTAGGTATGATTAGTTCTATCAATCTTATTGTTGTTAGAGTAATCATACTTTTTATTATGTTTTCTTTTTTTATATTTAACGGCATAAGGTAAATCGAGCCTTTTCGTAGTCAAATACCCATTGTTTATATATCTATATAAAGTAGTAATAGACTTATCAATGGATTCATTATTTTCGATTTTTATTTGATAAATAGATTTATTGTTATCAATACCTTCCTTAATAATTTTATCAAGTTTAATGAATTCTTCTTCTGAAATATCAATACCTCTTCTAGAGTTTACTAAATTAAAGTTAGCTTTATTTTGAGCTATTCTTGCATCATATCTATATTTGGTAAAAGGACAATGGCTTTTTTTATTACAACCAGTACAAACATACGGCCATCTTTGGATTCTTTTACAATTAGATTTTTCAAGGCCAACTGTTTTAGATATTCGGTTTCTTTTAACCTCTTTAGAAATACTTGTCGGATCTAAAGATAAAAGTTCAGCAATTTCTTTTAATTTATATTTATGAACTATACCAGAACTAATAAGTTTTCTTTGTTCAAACGTAATGTGTTTCCATACTTTCATTTTTTATAACCTCCTTTAATGCAAGGAAACATATAACGTATTATAATCATTTTTATTTTATATTCAAACTTATTCCCGCTTTTTATCATAAAACGGAATTCCAAATGAAAATTTGCAAATTATAAAATAATTAATATGAAACATTGTATAAAATTATAAAATATGGTATATTCTAATTAGGGAGGGACCTTGCTTACAAGGTGCCTGCTGTTGGTTAGCAAGCACTGCTTATCTATATTAGATAACGGTGCTTTCTTTTTGCTTAAACTAGCTTAATAAGAAGTGTAAGCAGCAATATGATTATTATGAGATGGTATATTTCAAAATTGTTATTTCTTTTCATAAATATCACGCTCCTTCCTTCAAAGATTATCCCCTGAATTCAGAAAGCAGGCACCGAAGGCTTACAAGTCCCTCTATAATATATCTTACGACATAAAAATGAAAAACCCTTTTTATTTTCTTAAAAATTAACAGTTTCCTTTTTATAAGTATTGACATTAATGTATAGTGGGATGTTATACTTATTAAATGGAGGTGTGATGTTTGGAGGAGAAAGTAGATTTAAAAAATACATTTAAGTTATTTAAAAGAACGTGGAAGTATGCTGGTAGTTATCGCAAATATTTATTTTTATATGGTTTTTTCTCATTACTTATGGCGGCAATAAGTGTAGGCGTTCCTATTTTATCAGCACAATTAATGATTAATATGACTTCAGGTATTTTAGATAAGCTTTTATTAGTTGCTGGTTCTATATTTGGCCTAGAGATTCTAAGAAATGTTTCTAATTACTTTGCTAGTTTAGCGATTAATAAGTTTCGTATTGAAACGCTTAATGATATTCAAGTTTCTTTAGCAAGTGAAACTTTAAATTTAACTGTTAAAGAACTTGATAATAATTCTTCTGGTGTTTTTATTGATAGGCTATCTAAAGATGCGTCGTATTTAGCAGATTTATTTAATATGCTTACTTGGTATATGGGCCAAGTATTAACTAACATTGGAGTATTGGGCGCAATATTTATTGTTAATAAGTATATGTTCTTATTTTCGATAATTGTTTTAATTTTACTATATTGGATTGAAAGGGCTCGCATTCGTAATGGTTATAAATATGATAAGCAAATAAGGAAGTTAAATGAAAACAATAGTGGTTTAATTGCTGAACTTGTAAGAGGTATGAGAGATATAAAGGTATTAAATTCAGCTCATGATTTTATGACTAAAATAATTGGTCGAATAAAAGAAGCTAATGATAAGAAATATGAAATGCAAATTAAAAGAAATGGTTATAATTTTTGGTATAGTAGTGTTCGAGATTTGAGTGATTTGTTATTTATTGTTCTTGGTGTTTATTTAATATATTTAGGCAAATTATCTATCGAAAATTTAGTAGTTATTTATATGTACCAACCGCGAACTTATAGTATGTTATATTCTATTACTAGTTTTATCGAAGAACTTAAAAAATTTAGTTTATCTTCTTCAAGAGTTTTTGAAATTATTGATGGGGCTTTTGAAAAAGAAAAATTTGGTTCAAAACATTTAAATAAAGTAAATGGGAACTTTGAGTTTAAACATGTTACTTTTGGCTATGATGAAAATATGCCGGTATTAAATAATCTTAATTTTAAAATAAACGCTAATGAAACCGTTGCTTTTGTTGGTAAAAGCGGTGGTGGAAAAACCACTATATTTAGCTTAATCGATAAGTTGTATACAGTAGATAAAGGGGAAATAACTATTGATGGCGTTAATATCAATGAACTTGATAAAGATAGTATTCGAGATAATATTTCAATTATTACGCAGTCACCATATATTTTTAATTTTACAATAAAAGAAAATTTAAAAATAACAAAATCTGATGCGACTGATGAAGAAATTGAAGAAGTTTGTAAAATTGCTAAACTGCATGATTTTGTTATGACACTTCCGGATGGTTATGATACTTTAGTAGGGGAAGGCGGTCTTAATCTATCAGGAGGGCAAAGACAAAGATTAGCAATTGCTAGGGCTTTACTTAAGAAAACAGAAATTATTTTGTTCGATGAAGCAACTAGTGCTTTAGATAATGAAACACAAAAAGATATTCAAACAGCTATCAATAATATGAAAGGTGAATACACAATTTTAATAATTGCCCATCGTCTTTCAACCGTTATTAATAGTGACCGTATTATATTTATTGATAATGGTCATGTTTTAGCGGAAGGTAATCATAAATGGTTAATTGAAAATTGTTCAGAATATAAAAATTTATATGAAACAGAGTTAATATAGATTTAATTATAAAATAATGGTAAATTTTTAAAGTAAATTCCGTTTTTAAAAAATAATAAGAAAAATGAAGACTTATTTCCGTAAAAGATCGCAAAAGCGGAAATAAGTTTTTAAATTAAAACGAATATTTAGGAAATTATTGCAT
>CALVRP010000111.1 GCA_944358665.1 uncultured Bacilli bacterium | reverse complement strand
TTAAGGTGATATCAGATGACAGATAGAGAACTGGGACGACGCCGTTGCCGGTGGACGCATAGCTGGTGGCCACAAGACCACCCGAACGGACAATGAACACGTTGCTCGAATAGCTGGCGCGCGGTGAAATGGTCCACATATAGCCATTTGTTGGAACTGAATTATACATCCAATCTGTTGTTCTACAGGTTGTTCTATTACCATTATTTAAACTTAATGTTCCACATTGTTCTATATTGGTATTTGCTCTTAAATATTCACTTGCGGTTATTAATCCTACTTCTCCGTTCCAAGTAGTCCCGTTTTCATCATTTATTTGATCGGCTAAATCATTATTATCCCATGTTACTTCTCCGATACTAAAGTTATGACTTGCTACTTTATCAGAATCGGATAATGTTGGTAACTATTCTTCATTTAAATATGTATTTAAGTCGGCTGGTCTTGCCCAATTATTCGAATTTGAACTATCCCAAGCTCTATTTCCGATGCTTTCACTTCGCATTATTTTTATACTTCCATCATTTTCTACTGATATGATTCTCCATGTCTCTCCGCTAAAGGTTATATAATTATTTGGATTTGCTCCTTTATATATATATCTTCCTTCTTCATAACTATCGGCATATAACCCATCACCTGTTGTTACTACTTTTTCTTTTAACATTTCTGACGCTGTTTTTTGTTTTATTATATTCCCTTTAGCGGTAATATTTAAATTAGTACTAAAAGCCGCGTAACCGGCAGTCATTAATACTAATAAACATATCGCACTAGTTATTGCTATTGTAAATGGTCTTTTATTTCTTCTATCTCTTTTTCTCATTTTTTTAGCTCCTATCTTAATTTAATTATAACTGATTATAAACTAAATATCAAGTATTTTTAAAAAACAAAAAAAGACATAGAAATCTATATCTTTAAATGTTTTCTGACGGCTCTCCATGAACCAAACATACCTACTAAAATACCAATACCTAAAAGTACTAATGATGTTAGATATACAAATGGTGTTGGTGGAATAAGTTTGATAAATGGTGAGAATAATTGACCATTAAAGCTACTATATAATGTTTCATAACCATAAATAGTAATAATAATTGGTATAATTGAACCTAAAGCGCCTAAAAGTAGTCCTTCAATAATAAATGGGATTCTAATATTTAAGTTAGAAGCACCGATTAATCTCATAATACTTATTTCTCTTTGTCTTGATGAAATTGTTATTTTAATAGTATTAGAAATTAAGAACGCAGTTACTAAGATTAAAGCAACAACGGCACCTAAAGAAATTGTATGGATTAATGAGAAAGTAGAAATTAATTGTTCAACAATTCCTTCACCATATTTTACTAAAGTTATACCATCAATTTTTTCTATTTGTTTAGCAACACCTTCTATATACTCAATATCATCAACTTTTACTTGATAAGTATTTTGAATTGGATTTTCTTCATCACTCCAATTTTTCATAACACTATCAAAGACATCTGATGATTCACGCATGTCAGTTGTAATATCATCTTTAGAAGTAAATTCATAGGTATCAACATGATCAATAACACTTATTTCATCTTTTATGGTATCAATTTCTTCTTCAGTTAAGTCGTTATCAATAAAAGCAACTATGGTAACATCTTTCTCAACTAGTTCAGTAAAATTATTAACATTATATGAAAGGATTATGGAAATAGCAACAACAATTAAAGTTATTGTAATACAAGATATGGAAGCTAATGATAAAGAGAAGTTTCTAAATACACCTTTAAAGGCGTCTCTAAAATTTCTTCCAATAATTCTAAATGTTTTCATTATTTATAAGTTCCTTCTTCATAATCTTTAAGCACCCTTCCCGAATCTAACACAATAACTCTTTTGTTCATTTTTTTAACAATATTTATATCATGAGTAACCATGATAATTGTTGTTCCAAGTTTATTAATTTCGTTTAATACTTCCATAATTCCCATACTTGTTTTAGCATCTAAGTTACCAGTTGGCTCATCGCAAATTAATAATTTTGGACCATTAACAATAGCTCTCGCAATTGCGACTCTCTGTTGTTCACCACCAGAAAGTTGTGCTGGATAACTTTTTATTTTATGTTTTAAACCAACTAGTTCTAAAACTTTAACAACTTTTGCATGAATTTCTTCTTTTGGTAAACCAAATATTTCTAAAGCAAAGGCAACGTTTTCATAAACTGTTGATTTGGGTAATAATTTAAAATCTTGGAAAACAACACCAATTTTTCTTCTTATTTTATAAACTTTTCGGTTTCTAAGTCTTCCTACATCAATACCACCAACAATAATTTGCCCAGCTGTTGGTTTTTCTTCACGATAAAGCATTTTTATCAAAGTACTTTTACCACATCCAGTTGAACCAATTATAAAGACAAACTCTCCTTTTCCTATGGAAAGATTTAAATCTTGTATGGCGGTAACACCAGTATTATACGTTTTTTTGACGTTTGTTAATCTAATTAAATCCATAAAACACCATCCTTCTATTCACCACCGCGAACTTCATAAGCATCTGTTACAATAAAGAAGGCTTTTGGGTCAATTAAGAGAATACCTTCTTTTGCTAAAAAATATTCTTTTGTTGGCAGGGTACTTAATAATATTTTTTGTTTATTTCCTGTATAAGCTCTGCGTCCTTCAATTTCCGTAACTCCATGATGCAGTTGATTTAATATAAACTGTTTTACTTCTTTTTCTTTTGTTGTAACTATTTGAAAGGTTTTATACTGTGAAATACCAATAAGAACCTTATCTGTAATAACGCTCATTACAGCTAAAACAAGAATTGAGTAAATAAATGATTGCCAGCCAAAAACTAGTAAACCGGCTATAATAATAACGCCTTCAACATAAATTGTAGCTTTTCCTAAAGACATTTTTCCATACTCGGAAAGTATTTGTTTAACAACATCAGAGCCACCTGTTGTAAAGCCTTCTCTAAAAACAATTCCTGAACCAATTCCGGTTAAAACAGCTCCGGCTAAGGCAATGACAACTATTTCTGTATTTTCTAAATCAATATAATTTGAAAGACCTGATGTAAGCTCAATAAAAAGTGGATAAATTAATGAGCCTAAAATTGTTCCCTTAGTCGCATCCTTTCCTAAAAAGGTAAAACTTGCAATTATTAATAAAATATTAGCCAGTAAAATAATTAATGAAGGAGTTAAATTTAAAGTATCATGAAGAATTACTGAAATCCCACTAACACCAAAAATTAAATTACAAGGTAAAATAAATACATTAAATGCAATAGCTTGAATTAATACCGCTAATATAAACAAAACATACCGTTTTACTTTATCGTTATTATAAACCGCTTCTATTATTTTTTCACCATCAAATTTGTTTAAATTAAATATCATATTCTTGCTCCCTTTAAATTATCTTCTATAAATTTATCAATATCACCATCTAACACCTTATCAACATTTGTATTTTCTGTTCCTGTTCTACTATCTTTAACTAAAGTATAAGGACACATAACATAACTTCTAATCTGTGAGCCAAAATCAATCTTTTTCTGTTCTCCTTTAAGTTCTTCTATTTTAGATTCATTTTCTAATTTTTGAAGTTCATAAAGTTTACTTTTTAAAATCTGCATACATTTTTCTTTATTTTGAATTTGACTTCTTTCATTTTGACAAGTTACAACTATTTTAGTTGGCAAATGAGTAATTCTAACCGCACTATCAGTGGTATTAACCCCTTGTCCACCAGCGCCAGTACTTCTGAAAACATCTATTCTAATGTCTTTATCGTCAATAACAATGTCTTCGTTAAAATCAATTACTGGTGTTACTTCAACAGAAGCAAAGGAAGTATGTCTTCTCTTACCTGAATCAAACGGTGATATACGAACTAAACGATGAACACCTTTTTCATTTTTTAAATACCCATAAGCATAAAGGCCCTTTACTATCACTGTCATACTTTTAATACCAACCTCAAGACCTGGTTGCTGATCAATAACATCTATTTTATAGCCATGTTTTTCGCACCATCTAAAATACATACGGTATAACATATTAGCCCAATCACAAGCCTCTGTTCCACCAGCTCCAGAATGAATTTCTAAAATCGCATCGTTTTTATCATAATCACCATTTAGTAAAACTTTAATTTCTAACTCTTTAAGTTGGGATTCAATACCGTTACTCTCTTCAGCTAAATAATCAAGTATATCTTGATCATCTGGCGAAACGGTTCTAAGCATTTCTAAATAATAACTTTGAAGATCATTTTTTAAACTATGTACATTATTCAAAATGTCCTTTAAAGAATTAAATTCGGAAATAACTTCTTCACTATGACGGCGATTATTCCAAAAATTAGGATCACTCATTTCTGTTTCTAAAACTTTTAGTTTTTTTTGATTTTCTGGAGTGTCAAAGCGACCTCCATAAATCTTGAGTTTTTGCTAAAAAGCTATCATATAAATCTACTAATTCTTTTTTCTCCATAATATGCTAGCCTCCTATCATTACCCATTATAACATTTTATCTTTTTTTTGGCTACCTTCTAAGATGTTTTTCATAAAATTTCCAAAAAAAAATAACATAAAAGTTATTTTAATTTTTTCATAACAAAATATCTGCAATCATAAGTACAATTCTTTTTTATATAGTCATCTAATATACTAATATCATTTATGTCATTATATATTTCATTATCTTTATCACAAAAACCTTTTAATCTAAGTTTATTGTAAGCCCAATCACCTAAAATATAATCATATGGAAAAAAGTAATCAGTTAATTTACTAGTAACTTCTTCTTTTTCAAAACCTTTTTTATAATCTTTAATAATTTCATACCTCATGTCATTTATTACAACTTCCATAGTATCACCTTTTAAATTATAACACTTATTCTGTTTTTTGACTAGTTTCTTCTTCATAAGGGATAGCAAGTGATGGCGTTGACTCATTTAAACCGTTAGCATAATAATTAGGAACACTACCTGTTACTATTTTCATGGCTACTGGTATTTTAGATTCAACTTCAATTACATCTTCATAAAAAGGTAAAATCACTTGTTCTTTAATACTTAAGTTAACATATACTTCAATTAAAGCATTATTAATACCATAATTTTTAACCTCACTGGAAACGCTTCCTGTCGCATCACCGAGTAAACTTATTTTAACAGGAATTTTGGGCCCAAGATTACTAAGTAATGAGTTATTAAAAATAAGCCCACTACTGATTTCGTAAATAATTCCTTTTTTCAGGTTTTCTTTATCATAATCTACTAAAATACTATCAGAAAATTCTAAAGCGTCAATATCACCTTTTTCAATATTTCTGAGATTAATTTGGATACTATTAGTTGTCTCAGTTAAAAATTTATTTACAGTACTACTATTAAAATCAATTGATTTTATTTCTCCATTACTATCTTGGGTGATAGTAAATAAATCTTCTGGTTCTACTTGCTCCGTTATATGTTTCGACACAGCTTTATTAATAATAATGCTAGAAAGTTTTTGAGCCTCTAAAGAAGCATAATCCATAATAACTGTAGAAACTTTTTTATTAACAAAACTAAATATCATTATAATACCAATAAATATTAAAATAATTGAAAAAAGAAGAATATTTAGTTTTTTTATTTTTAATTTTCTCTTTAATTTTATTCTTTTCATCTTATATAAAATATATGCTTTTCTTATTATTTTATAACGAATCTATATTTTTTAAGTTATTTCGTTTAAACAAAATAACTTTATGTTTTTATTTCTTTACTAAAAAACAAGGATTTCTCCTTATTTTGCATCACGATATTTAAATTTATAAGTGACTTCTAATTTATAATTCTCATTATTTCTAACTTCATCTAAAGTCATATTAGTTGTTTTTTCAAATTCTTTTTTTGTTAAATTTTCATCTAAAATTTTTAATGATAATATTTCATAAACATATCTATATCTAGTCATCACTTTTGTTTGCTCCACACGATATGATTCATTTTCTGGCGTTAGACTAGATGATTCACTCCATGAACTATAAGAATCTAATGAATAAAGTTCTTCATCACGATAAGGATAATCTTCACTTTGGGTTTTTCTATAAGAACTATACTCTCTCTTTTGTCCATTATACCAACGCCATACTTTATCACGATAGGAATACATTGTTGCAGTTTCTTCATCACGTTCAGTATACACATCTAAATCAACATCATCTTCTACCGTATAATTTCCGTTATTTGCATATACTTTTTCACCATTTTCATCTACATAATAGAATTTATAACCTCTTTCACGTCTAATGTCACGATAATCATGTTCTTCAGGATAATTTAAAGAATAATTTGTATATTCAGTATATTTTTGAGTATCCTCATCTTTATAGTCATAACCACTTGGTTGTTCAGAATAAAAGTCTGAATAATCGCCGACAATATCATACCATTTCCAACTTTTATCGCTATAACTATAAAAAGTTCTTTCTTCCTTTTGAACCTCTACAATTTCTGACCCTTCTGGTTCTTCAGGCATTTCATCTTTATCTTTAGGTAAACGAACACCATATTTTGATACTTTTTTAGTAAGCTCTTCCTCATCATAATAATCAGACCATTCAGTTACACCAACTTGACGGTCATAAATATTATAGTATGGAACCACATCGACAATAGTTTTTCCACTATTATAATAATTAGATTCACTACTCCAATTTTTATATCTCTTATTTACTGAACACTTATCACAGTTATTAACATCTAAAGTATAAATATAATCGTCTTCATATTTAGTAATTTTTACTTTTCCAGTACATTTTTTATTAGCTGTTTGGCCTTTAGTAATATAAGAATGTTCATAAAGTTCATCCATCTGAACGGTAGTATAATCACCTTCATTTTCCGGAAGCTTTTTATTATCATCTAAATAATTATAGCTAGCTTCCTTTATCTTATCATAAATTCCATGACAATAGTTATTATTAACAACAGTATATATAATTAAACCAATTAATATTAAAGGAATTATTATACTAAAGATAAAAAAGAAATTTAAAAGGGGTTTTTTACCTTCAAAACCATAATTAATTGGATTACCATTTTCATCTACATATCTATTTCGTCTCATAGGCCACCTCTTATAATAACATTTTAACATATTTCATTTTAAAATAAAAGATATTTTATATCTTTTATCTTCCTAAATTCCAAGTTTGATAACCACCTAACACATTCACTAGTTTATAACCTTTTTTATTTAAAATTTGACATATTTTGTCAGAAGTAACACCGGTTTGACAATATATATAATATGTGTCTTTTTTATTTAAATATTTTTCAGAATTTGCAAGTAATTTCATAGATGGAATATTTTTAGCATTAGGTAAATGTCCTAAGTTATATTCATTATTACTTCGCACATCAATTATATT
Source organism: uncultured Bacilli bacterium (assembly GCA_944358665.1). Classification (GTDB taxonomy): domain Bacteria; phylum Bacillota_I; class Bacilli_A; order RF39; family UBA660; genus Coprosoma. The sequence continues at coordinate 1,582 of CALVRP010000111.1, read as the reverse complement.
CTTTGAATTCATGGCCATTAACTCGGATATTGTTATGTTCACATTATCACCTTCCGTTTTATAATATGAACACATTTTATTTATGAGGCGGTTATTGTTGTATAAAAAAAGCCTTTCGGCTTAATAATAATCATCATCGTCAGCAAAAAAGTCATCGAAAAATTGATCGTCAGTAACAAAATCTGGGTTATCTTGATAATTAGTTGGTTGTGCTTTATTGTCAGGCGCTTTAATATCTTTAGCATCAACTTTTTTCATTGTTGGCTCTTTATTATCAGATGTTTTTGTCACTCCAGATCCACTATTAAGTTTACTTGTAATTTTAGCTGCAAAGGCATCTTTTGCCTGTTGATCTTTATTAGAAGATTTAGTTTCTTTCTTTCCTTCTTTAACGTTCTCTTTTTTAGGCTCTTCTTTATCAACCTTTTTAGATATTTCAATTGATTTATTTTTTTCTTGAATCGATTCTTCTTTTTTATCAGTAATTTTAGGCTCCAATTCAATTTCTTTTTTGTCGGATGATTTAATTTCTTGACTAGAAATTTTTTCCTCTTTCTTTTTAATTTCAGGTTCAGCTTTCTTTTCCACAGTATTCTTGTTTGCCGTACTAATTTCTGGCTTACTTTCTGACATTTTCTTACCTGCCACTTTAGCAGCTTTTTTCTCTTTCTCCGCTTTTTCCTCAGCTTCTAATTCCGCAATACGAGCATCGATTCTTTTAACTAAATCATTAACATCAACACTACTCGGTTTTTTAGGCATAGGTTTTGGTGCAGGCGCTTTAGTATCTCCAAGATTACTCTTTATAAGTTCATTAATTCTTTCTTCCTTCTTTTTATCAACAAAAGCTTTTAAATCAAAGACTTTAACCTCATGTTTTTCGCGGTGTGGATAATCAGCAAGTTCATAGTTTTTTCCCCAAGCATTTTCTTGAACCATTCGCCAGTTAGGCTCTAGTTTAGTTTTAAATGGCATCATACGCCAGCGAATAACAATAATTGACCATTTAGGGAATCTTTGCAGGTCACTAACTGTAACAAGAGGTGTAGAGGCCGTCTTATCTTTTTCTTTTGATTTTACTTCTCCACATAATTTACTAATTTCTTCTAAGGAAGCAAGCTCAGTACTAAGTAAGTAGACTATATTCCCGCAGTTACCACGAATAGTTTCGGCATCATGTTCACCATAAACTTGTTTTAACTGTGCGAAGTTTTGAATAATCATTGTAAATCTAATTTTACGACTACGAGCTGCCGTAATCATTGTGGTTATATCTTTAAGTGGTGGCATATTGGCAAACTCGTCAAGAATAAAATTAGTTCGATACTCTAGTTTTCCACCATTTTCTTGTGCAACATCAATCAAAGTTTCATAACATTGTTTTAGGAAAATAGTAACTAATGAATGATAGGTTTTCTTTTCATCTTGAATAACGATAAATACCGCAGTTTTCTTTCTTCCGATATCTTTCATATCAAAATCACTATGTGAAAGCATTTCTGAAATATTTTCACGGGCCGCAAATAATCTTAATTTTTGTTTAAATACCGATAAAATACTTCCTTTAGTCTCATTAGGGGCT
>CALVRP010000110.1 GCA_944358665.1 uncultured Bacilli bacterium | reverse complement strand
GCTGTTGCTGGTGAAGCTAATGTTCCATTTTACTTTATTAGTGGTTCAGAGTTTGTTGAATTATTTGTCGGTGTCGGGGCAAGCCGTGTTAGAGATATGTTTAAACAAGCAAAACAAAGTGCTCCTTGTCTAGTATTTATCGATGAAATTGATGCAGTTGGTCGTCAAAGAGGCGCTGGCCTTGGCGGTGGCCATGATGAAAGAGAACAAACATTAAACCAATTACTTACTGAAATGGATGGTTTTGGTGCTAATGAAGGTATTATAATAATTGCCGCAACTAATAGACCCGATGTTTTAGACCCAGCATTATTACGTCCAGGTAGATTTGATAGACAAGTAACAGTTAACCTTCCTGATGCTAAGGGCCGTGAAGAAATCTTAGGTGTTCACGCTATTGGAAAAACGTTTGCTAAAGGCGTTACTATGAAAAATATTGCAAAAAGAACAGTTGGCTTTAGTGGTGCTGACTTAGAGAATCTTTTAAATGAAGCTGCATTACTTGCTGTTCGTCGTGGTAAAAATGCTATTACAATGGCCGAAATTGATGAAGCTCACGATAGAGTATTAATGGGTCCTGCTAAAAAGAGTCACAAATATACAGAAAAAGAGAAACGGACTGTTGCTTATCACGAAGCTGGTCATGCGGTATTAGGTATTAAATTAGAAGGTGCGAGAGAAGTTCAAAAAATAACGATTATTCCAAGAGGTCGCGCTGGTGGCTATAATCTAATGTTACCTAAAGAAGATACTTATTTATCAACTAAGAAAGAATTGTTAGAGTCAATTGCCGCATTACTTGCTGGTCGTGCTGCTGAAGAAATTGTTTTCCACGAAGCAACAACTGGCGCATATGGTGACTTTGAAGAAGCTACCAAAATTGCGAGAGCGATGGTTACTGAATATGGTATGAGTGATTTAGGTCCAATTCAATTTGAAAGACAAGAATCTAGTGTTTTCTTAGGAAGAGATTACAATAAAACACAAAACTTCTCACATGAAGTTGCTAAGCAAATTGACGAAGAAGTAAGAAAAATTATTACTGAACAATTTAAAATAGCTAAAGATACTATTAAAGAAAACATGGATTTATTAAAATTAATTGCGGAAACTTTACTTGAATACGAAACAATTACTAAAGAACAAATTGATTATTTAGTTGAACATGGATGTATGCCTGAAGAAGAAGAGTTAGACAAAGAAGAAGAAATTAAATTAGAAGATTTAACTAAAGAAGAATTAATCGAAAAGGCAGAAAAGAAAAATCTTGAAGTTTCAAAAGAAATGACTAAAGAAGAATTAATTGATTTACTAAAAGAAAATTAATTCTTTTTTTGTATATCTAATCCCAAAACTATTTTACACTATCCATATAAACATTCAATTTAACAAAAATCAAAAAATATGTATAATATACCTTGTATTTAAAACAAAAGGGGGAATTTAAAATGAATTTTAATGAAGAACAAGTAAAACAAGTCTATACATTTATGACTAAATATAATGCTGATGAAACATTTAAAGAAAGTGTTCAACAAATGTATGACGAGGAAGTATATCAATTATCTATTATGGATATATATGCTTTAGAAGAAGTTTTATTATATGGCAACAAGGAGATATACAAAAAATTTATAGAAACTAAAGGCGAATATAATGACAGTCAAGCGGCTGAATTATTTGACCAATTCATAACTTTATTAGCTGATAACGAAGATTTCAGACAAAATAAAATAGATCAATGGGTTTCCGCGCCTGATACTTTATCTGATATGGAGAATTTTATTTTCAATTTAATGTATAGTGAACCCGAAGAAACTGAAAAAGAAGACGAGGTAATTGAAGTAGAAGCAGAAATTATTGACGATAACACTTCTAAAGATGATTTTAATAATGATCGATTAAAAGAATTTCTAGAAAATATGGAAAGAAGAAAAGAAGAAAATCTACGAAGTGTTATGGAAATGTTTTGGCAAGAGCAGAATAAGGGTCCAAGAAGATAAAAATTATTCTTATTATATTTTTAAACCGCAAATAAGTATATATTTATTTGCGATTTTTATAAAATTAAATTATTTAAATACCAGACAAAATACAAAAAATATGCTAAAATTAAAAAGAGCCGAATGTTCTCTCATGAGAATATTTTTTTGATTTTTTAGATTATTTTATGTTAGGTTCTATCATTGATAAAAACGGTCTAAAAGTTAGTATGTTTGGAAGCATAAAAAAGTTGGTGAAGCTTCAGGTTTATTTTTATTAGATACTGAAGAAGAAAAAGAACGATAATTATTGTCCAAGGTAACTTGTAATTATATAAGTTATCTTTTTTTGTAAAATAATGTAAAAACTGTTTATAAAATACTAAGAAATGTTTAAAAATAAAAAAAAGAAGGTATAATATAAGTAAAAGTAAGGAGGAAAATTATGAAAAATAGGTTTAAAAAGATTATGTCAGGTGTATTATCATTGGCTGTATTATTTACTTTTGTACCAATGGTAAATGCCGCAGAAGCACCAGAATCTATGACAGTAAAAAGAGAAGCTGTTATGGAATCTTATATTGGTGATAATAATGGATTTACTAGTTATGTAACAACTGATGGTACAATTGTTTATTGTATGGACTTAGATAAGGCCGGAGCAACAACGGGAACTGGTTATACTTACTCTACTGATGCTGATGCTGGACTTCTTTATATCATGGAAAACGGTTATCCAAACAAATCTATTACTAATCGTAATGAAATAGATAGATATATTACGCAATCAGCTGTTTGGTGGTATTTGAGTGATACAGGTCAAACTGCCCAAATGTCGACAGCATTCCAAACAACCGATAAAGAAGCTTATGCTGGTATTAGAGATGAAATCAAAAAATTAGTTAATGGCGCAAAAGCCGCAAAAACTGAAAATTATTCAATTGATCTTCAAACAAGTAATACAACATTAGGCTTGACTGATGATGAAAAATATTATGAATCTTCTACAATGACGGCGAATGTTACTGGAAATGGTACTTATAAAGTTACGGTTTCAGGTGGAACGAATGGAACTATTATAACTGATGAAAATGGTAACGCTAAAAATGAATTTAAATCAGCTGAAAAATTTAAAATTATGATTCCTTCCAATGAACTTACAGAAGCTACTCAGTTAACTGTAACTGTATCAGCAGAAGGATCTAAAAGCGCTGCTGTATATGCGCCATCAGATTCAAGTTTCCAAAGAGTAGTTTCTTCTGAAATTTATACTAAAAATGTTGAAGATACTGCAATTTTATCAGTAACACCAAGTGGTGATACTCCAGGAGTTGAAATTACAGTACCTAATACGAGTGCTAATATTCCATTTATTATATTAGGTGTAGGATTTGCTTTAATTATTGTTGGCTTTGGTATTTTCTGGTATGTTACTAAGAAAAAACAAGGACAAGTAGCGAATAAATAATACGAGCGTTGGTTCGTATTTTTTATTTTTTGTAAAAGTAATAGATTTATATGTCAAATTATGATAAAATGTATATAGCTAAAATTTATGGAAAATGGTGGTATATATGGGAAAAGTAATAGCGCTTGTTAATCAAAAAGGTGGAGTTGGAAAAACAACTTCAAGTATTAATTTATCAGCATCTTTAGGTGTTCTTGGCAAAAGAGTATTACTTATCGACTTAGACCCACAAGGAAATAGTACTACCGGACTTGGTATTGATAAAGCCGATATAAAAAAAAGTATTTATGATTTGTTAATTGATCAAGCAGAGCTTAAAGATGTAATTAAAAAAACTAAGTTTAAAAACTTATATATTATTCCAGCAACTATTAGTTTAGCTGGAGCAGATATTGAACTTATGGAGCAAAGTCGAATTGATCCTGATTTTTCAAAAAACACGCAATTAAAAAAACATTTGGAAATTGCTAGAGATACTTTTGATTATATAATTATTGACTGTCCACCATCTTTAGGTATTTTAACTACTAATGCCTTAACCGCATCTGATTCAGTTATAATTCCAGTGCAATGTGAATTCTTTGCTTTAGAGGGGATTATGCAATTATTAAATTCTATTATGCTTGCGCAAAAAACATTAAATCCAACGCTTGACATTGAAGGAGTGCTTCTTACAATGCTTGATAATAGAACA
>CALVRP010000109.1 GCA_944358665.1 uncultured Bacilli bacterium | reverse complement strand
TGATATAATATTCATATGGAAGACCTCCTTAAGTGTTTTTGTCAATTACATTTTAACAAAAGGTCTTCCTTTTTGTATACCTAATCCCAAAACTATTTTACACTATCTAAAAACTATTAAATTTGACATTATACTTGTCATAATATATAATACTTTTAACAAAAACGAAAGTAAACTTAATAATCCTTTTTCTTTAACTTAAAAATGTGATAAAATATTATAGATGGAAGTGATATTATGTTTAAAGAACTTAATATTTTAGATGAAAAAGATAAAACTTTAAGAAAAATTAGTAAGGATGTAGAATTGCCTTTAAGTAAAGAAGATAAAAATACTATTAAACGTATTATAAAACAGCTTACTTACAGTCAAATCCCCGAATACGAAGAAAAATATAATTTAAGACCAGGCATGGGGCTGGCATTCCCACAACTAGGGTTATTAAAAAGAATCATCGTCATTGTTCACGAATATGAAGACGGAAAATTCAATAACTATGTTGTTGTTAACCCCAAAATAATTAGTCATTCTGAAGAAAAAATTGCTTTAGAAACTGGTGAAGGTTGTCTTAGCGTTAACCGAGAAGTTGAAGGACATGTCCCAAGATATGCCAGAGCAACAATTACTGGGTTTGATCCTGATGGTGGTAAAATAAAATTAAGGGTACGCGAAGAATTAGCCGTAGCTTTTCAACACGAAATCGATCATTTAAATGGAATTTTATTTTACGATCACATCGATAAGAAACATCCCTTCTTTTCGGAAAATGAAATAAGGTTAATATAGAGGTGAAATCATGAAAAAAGCGTTAAAATATGTTTTTCTAGTTTTATTTGCCGCTTTAGCGTCAATTGGAATTTATGAGTTTATTGAAGCCAATGAACCAGTAGAAACAGAAGGTAATATTTTAGTTTATCAAGATGATTTAGAAAAATCATTTTTAGCTGATACTGATTATACAATTGATGAACCAAAAGTCATTTTAAACCCATATGGGAATTCCCCACTAACGGCATTAATCATTTTTGAAACAAATGATTTAACTACACCAACTATTACTATTAAAGGTAAAGATGGAGCCGAAGACATAACTCATACTTTTATTCCAAATAAAGTGCACATATTACCAGTTTATGGTCTTTACGCAGATTATGAAAACGAAGTTGTTATAAATGTTAGTGAAAAGGAAAAAACTATCAAAATAAAAACTGAGGCACTACCAAAAGATTTTATTAAAGCTGACATAACAGAAAATGATTTAAAAAATGGGCAATTTTATTTTACAACACCAGAAGATAAAAACTACACTGTCGCCTATGATAACGATGGTGAAGTTAGATGGTATTTAACTGGCGATTATAAATGGGAAGTTCAAAGATTAAATAATGGGCATCTTTTGATTAGTAGTGACAAATTAGTAAATTTACCATATTATTCTAAAGGATTAATGGAAATTGATTTGCTTGGTAAAATTTATTATCAATACGATATTCCAAATGGTTATCACCACAGTGTTATCGAAATGCCAAGTGGTAATTTCTTAGTAGCTTCTAATAATTTCAAAGATGGAACGGTTGAAGATTATATTATCGAAATCGACCGTAACTCGGGGGAAATAGTTAAAGAAATAAACCTACATAAATTACAAAATAATAATAAAGAAAATTGGCTTGGAATCAACAGCCTTAATTATGATAGTAAAACTAATTCAATAACCTTTTCTGGTGAAAACGGCAATATGCTAGCGAATATCGATTACAAATCCGGCGAAATTAATTGGCTTATTGCCGATAAAAATAATGTTCCAGAAAAATATCAAAAATATCTTTTAAATACTGAAGATATTGTAATGCCAAACCACCCACAATCTTTAGAAATATTAAATAATGGTTCTTTAGCTTTCATTAATACTAAAGATGATGGAATTTACCTTACTATATACAATATCGATACTAAAAACAAAAGCGTCGAAATGGTTAGCGAAGATAAATTAGATGACGAAGCATTAGATGCTAATATAACTATTACTGACGAAAACAATTATGTTTTAACAGCTGGTAGTTATTTTAAAGAAAAAAATAATGATAAAACATTTACCATTGATACAGACACAGATTTATATAATACCGCAAAATTAGATTTATATGCTAATGACACTTATACTAGCGGTGCCGGAACAAAGCTAGGCTCCCTTGGTATTACAGAAACTTCTAAAGATATATCCGTCTTATTTCATAAAAGTGATGAAACTGTTATAGATAAATATAATCTAAGTTTTGTCAAAGAAGCTGATCGTTTAGTTGTTACTGGTACTTTTAAAAAATCTGATGACGTTCAAATTATTCTTGATAACTTCTTAACAAAACGAACTTATGATATGGTTATTTCTGATACCCCTTATGAAAATAACAACAATAAAAATGAAGAAGTAACTGTTTCTAAATATATTAATAGCGATGATATTTATGGAAAATTTTATATTTATATTCGTATTAATGATGTAAACTATAAATTATGGAAATATGTTACATTCTAAAAAAAATATTAGCTCAAAACTAATATTTTTTTATACTTTTTCATATTTATCAATAAATTCTTCATAACTCATTTGTTTATCAATATAAGTTCCATCTTCATTAATATAAATCAATCTAGTTGAAATCGTTTCTATAAGTTCTGTATCATAAGTCGCTAAAAGAACTGGTCCGTTAAATTCCTTTAAAGCCTTATTCAATGACGTAATAGCTTCAATGTCTAAATGATTAGTTGGCTCGTCAAGCAAAAGAACATTACCTTTACCAAGCATCATTTTAGAAAACATTAACCTTACCTTCTCACCACCAGATAAAACATTTACAGATTTTAAAGCCTCTTCTCCAGAAAAAAGCATCCGTCCTAAAAAGCCACGAACAAAACTATCCTCTTTGTTTTCTGAATATTTTTTTAAAAAATCTACTAAAGTTTCGTTACCCTTAAAATACTTATCATGATTTTTGGGAAAATATGACATTATAACCGTACTTCCTATTCTTATTTCCCCAGAATCTGGAATAATTTCACCAGTAATGACTTTAAATAAAGTTGTTTTAGCGATTTCATTTTCCCCAATCAAAACAATTTTTTCATCTGGTCTAATATTCATTGAAAAATCTTTTAAAATTTGTTTACCATTAATATTTACATTTATTTTATGTAAATAAATAACTTCCTTACCAAGACGCCTTTCATAATCAAAATGAATATATGGATATTTTCTCGATGATGGTTTAAGCGTTTCAATAACAATCTTTTCTAAAGACTTTTTTCTTGATGTTGCTTGCCGAGATTTAGATGCATTAGCCGAAAATCTAGCAATAAAATTTTGTAATTCCTTTATTCGCTCTTCTTTCTTTTTATTACTCATTTTTAATTGTTTCTGCATAAGTTCATTAGATTCATACCAAAAATCATAATTACCAACGCACATATTAATTTCCTCACGGTCAATATCAACCATATGAGTACAAACTTTATTTAAAAAATGGCGGTCATGAGAAACTAAAATAACGGTACCTTTAAAATCTATTAAAAAATCTTCTAACCATAATTTACTTTTAATATCAAGCCCATTAGTTGGTTCGTCTA
>CALVRP010000108.1 GCA_944358665.1 uncultured Bacilli bacterium | reverse complement strand
CTGATTACAAGTCAGTTGCTCTACCAATTGAGCTATTCCGGCAAATGGTGGGCGATATAGGACTCGAACCTATGACCCCCTGCTTGTAAGGCAGGTGCTCTAACCAACTGAGCTAATCGCCCATAACCACTGGACATAAACAAATATAACATGTAAATTATTATTTGTCAATAGAATTTTGATTTTTTTCGATACTTTTTAATTTATTATTAATCCAGAATGGTAATTTTTGTTTTAAAGTATTAAAACCATTTGGGGTTTCAATTATTCTTTTTTTACGATAATGGCCATCAATTTTATAATTAATATTTTTAATACTTAATTTTAAATGATACTCTTCATTATCAACATCTAAGATTTCAACATATATGTGATCGCCAACATTTATAAAATCTGTTATATTTCTAACAAAACCATTAGAAATTTCTGAAATGTGAATTAGTCCAGTATAAAATTCATCAAAAGCCATAAATGCGCCGTATGGTTCAATACAGGTAACAACCCCCTTAACAATTTTTCCTTTTTTATAATTAGTCATCAAATCGCCTCTAAATTTATTATAGCATAAAACTACTTATTTATAAAACTGTTTACTTTTTTTCACAAATTTTATATAATTAATTTAGGTGATAAAATGACAGAAGAAGAAAAAATTAAAGAGATAATTGAAAAATTGAGACCATTTTTAGTAAGTGATGGTGGCGATATTGAGTTTGTTAAATATGAAGATAATATTGTATATATTAAATTAACTGGAGCTTGCGTAGGGTGTGAACTTATTGATATTACTTTAAAAGATGGTATTGAAGGTGCTATTAAAGAAGAGGTACCAACTGTTAAAGAAGTTATAAACGTTAATTAGTTTCAAGCCATTCTATTGATGTAAGCGGTAAAAAGTTTTTATAATAACTATAAATTTTTTTTAATATTTTTTCATAATCATTGATTTTATCAGTGATTTTTTTTATTTCTTTTTCATCTTTTTTTCCACTAATTATTTCTTCGTATAAGTCAAAATAATAAGTAGGGTATAACATTCTAGCAAAGAATAAGTAGTATTCAGCAGTTGTTAGTCTAGCATTTTTTAAAAAATCTTCTAAGTCTTTATCAATATTACCAGTATTAAAGAATTTAGATTTAAAATATTCAGCAACATCACGGGTGCGTGTATCAATAATTAAATTTAAAGGGTTATATAATTCAAATATTGTATTATTGCTGTTAATTCTTCGGTGAGCAATTGTTTGTGGAATATTTTGCTTTTTTATTTCATTTAAAAGTTCGATACTTGTTTCTCCAAGTCCAATAAAATAATTAAAACTTTCGTTTATTAATGGATATCTATTTTTAGTTTGATTAATTTGATATTCTAAATGATCATTTTTTTCAGACCATAATATTTTCCAGTCATAGCTTTCTTTAGGGTTCATAATAATTTGACTAAAAGAAATTACATATTTGAAATTAATTTTCTCACTATAGTATAGAGCTTTTAATAGAATATAGGGATTACCATTAACAAAAGTTACTATTTGTCCATCTTTATTTAATAATATTTGATGGACATAAAGGTTTCTTTGTAGCAATTCTTCTTGTAGTTTATAAGTATTTTGTAGTGAAGAAATATCTCCTTCAAATAATATAAAAAAATATCTAGAGTCATTAATATCAAAATAGAAATCTTGATTTGTTTGATGAATATCATCAAATAAAATATTATAATAATAATTAATAACATTTTTCATGACATTCACCCCTAAACTATTTTATGTAAAAAAATTTAATTTATGTTTTTTATTGGGCTGGTTTTTTATACATTTTAAATAAAGCTGAATATGTTATATTGAGAATAAATGAAGGGGTGGATTATATGTGTAATAATAACGAATCTAATGACAGCTGCTGCATCGCTGAGATTTTAACAGTAATTAACATTTTACAAGAAAATGCTGAATGTTCAGATTCATGTTTAGATACTTGTGATCGTGGCTTTCTAGGATGTTCCGTTTCAACAGTAGGCTGCAACACAAGACCAATTATGTTATATACTTGTTGTGGTAATGGTACTCCATGGAGTATGCCAACTACAAAAGAAAATGTAACATGTGGTGATGAAGGTGTTACATGTTCAAGCGTTTTCCGTGTTGAAAAAATTGACGGTTGTTGTGCAACCTTTAGAGTTTTAGCAAATAACCCGGACACAACTGAAGCGGGAACAATACCTTATGTAGCAACGAATTCTTTCTTTACTATGAATTTAAATTGTGTTTGCTGCATTAGATGTTTACAAGATACTTTTGTAGAGTGTATCTAAGAAACTGGCATTTGCCAGTTTTTTATTGACCATTTTCTCTTTTCTTTATATAATATTAGTCGCAAAGGAGAATCTTTATGATGAATATCAATTATTCTGATATTTCAGGACAAGAATTGAGTGAATTATTAAAAAATAAAATTATTTATCAAGATTTTATTAAACAACCACTAGATATTATAAAAGATAAACTTGAAAAGGGTTTGAAATTTCCGAGTAGTATTACATATAATATTGATTTTATAAATAAGGTTATTAATATAAATGATATAAATGAATTTAGGCATTTAATTATGATGTTAGAAAGTAATAATTCCTTTTTAGCAGTGAATATTAATGAAAGAAGAAAGAAAAGATACATTAAAGATTTTTTTGAAGAGACAGATAATGATAAATTATTATTTATAACAATAGATATGTTTTTTGAAGATTTTCCATATAATGTTATTAAAAATATTAGAGAAATGATTTCTTTCTTAAAAGAAGTGAATATTGAGGTTATACCACAAGATAGGTTGTTTATTTACCAGCAAATTTTATATTATGAAAATATTTCTTTAGTAGATAAAGTTAATTTATTTAAAATACTTAGTATGCAAGAGAATTTTATGAATAAATTTTATGATGATGTTCGTTCATGCCGGAATTTAAGTTATACATTAATTCGTAACCAATTGCTTTCTGGTGATGAAATAAAACCATTATTTTCTAAAACTTTATCTTTTAAATATCAACATAATATATACGAATTAGCGGGCCAGCCTTTTTATTTGTTAGTAACATCTACACATAGAAGTAGAGAATTTAGACAGTACTCTAGTTTCACGACATTAGCGCCAACTTCTTCATATAGCTTGATAAGTGATAAAAATATTAGTACTTTTTTATCATCTGAAATTAATATTATTCTGGGGTTTAATGATTTTAACATCAATAATGTGATGTTGGTTTTTGAAGGTGATGCTTATACTAATCATGAACAAGGAATAAAAATAATGCCACCACTTTATACGCCGGAATCATTAATAATGAAAACTATTAATTATAATGAACTTTTATATAAAAATGAAGAGTATGATAAAGATAGT
>CALVRP010000107.1 GCA_944358665.1 uncultured Bacilli bacterium | reverse complement strand
AATTTTAATAGAAATATTAAAACTTTCGGCGATTGCCATAGTTGAATTTACAACAATTTCACTAGCTACAGTAATTGTTGCTATAGAAAGTATAGTTATAATAAGTGCCATTATCTTACTGTATTTTGGCTGTTCGATTTCTGTTTTTTTAAAATGCTTAATCATATTATATAAATATAAACCTAAGACAATAAAAAATATAATTAATATTAAAGCATCGGCTTTACTTAACGTATTATCTAAAAACAATATCGCAAAAGTAATAGTAGTGATTAATAATAAAAATAATTCGTTTTTAACGGTTATAGTTTTTATTTTTATGGCTTTTACTATACTAGCAAGACCAATAATTAAAAGAATATTAATAATACAACTTCCAATAACATTTGATATAGTAATATCATAGCTTTTTTCTAAAATACTGTTAAAAGAAATTGCGAGTTCTGGTGTACATGTGCCAAAAGCAGCAATAGTTAATCCAATAACCATTTTAGGAATTTTAAAACTGTTAGCTAAAGAAGAGGCTGCATCGACAAATATATTAGAAAACACAACTAATAAAGTAAGCCCAATTAATAAAAAAAATATTGTCATAAGCATAGAACGTCACCACTTTTATTATTCCTTATCTTTTCTATATTATATCATTAAAAATTAAAATTTTAGTATGAAAGAGAATTTTATGAAGATAAAAATGTCAAGTAAAATTACTTTTATTAAATAAAAGGACTTATATAGAAGTCTCTTTTTCATGTTGCTATTTCAGTTTAATGTGTGATATTATAAAAGTATAGGAGGATTAATATGATATATGTAGTGGGTATAATAATAGGAATTATTGTTTTACTTTTTATTTATGTTCTTATAATGTATAATGTTTTTATAGGAATAGATAATAAAGTAAAGGAAGCTTTTTCAACGATGGATGTTTATTTAAAAAAAAGATGGGATTTAGTACCTAATTTAGTTGAAACGGTTAAAGGATATGCTGATCATGAACAAAAAATTTTAAGGGAAATAGCTAATTTAAGAAGAGTTAATTATGATGCCTTATCTTATATGGAAAGACTAAATACAAGTGATAAAATTAATAGATATATTGGAAAAATAATGATACTTGCTGAAGATTATCCTGATTTAAAGGCTAATGAAAACTTTTTAAAATTGAGTCATGAACTTACTAATATTGAAAATGATATTGCGAATTCAAGAAAATACTATAATGGTTGTGTTCGAGAATTTAATAATAAAGTAGAAATGTTTCCTAATAGTATTTTAGCGAAATTATTTGGTTATACTTCTAAAAAATGGTTTGAAGCTAAAGATAATGAAAGAGAAAATGTTACGTTGGAATTATGAAATTTTTTTAATTTCCCTAGTTAGTATTTCTGTTAATTTGCCATGAAATTTTTATTAACTTATATAGTTGGCGGTTCCTGGTAAAAAATATTTTTGTTTATACTTTTTCGTGCTATAATGAGTATAGGAAAATAGGTGATAATAATGAATAGAGGCTTTACTTTAATTGAATTAATTGGAACTGTTGTTATTCTAGCTGTTATTAGTTTAATTGCTTTTCCAGCTATTTTAAATATGTTGAATAGTTCTAATAAAGAATTAGAAGATCAGACTAAAGAATTTATTAATAGTGCAGCTTTAGATTATGTAAAGGATCATACAGATGATTTTTCTGCTGGTTCTACTGGTTCAGTAAGTGTTCAAGAATTAATGAATGGTGGTTATATTTCTACAAGTGTTATTTGTGATGACTGTGAAATATATAATGATACTATAAGCGTTAAACGTAATGGTGATAAATATGACCTCAAATATAATGAAGTAGGAGGCGGAACATGTCCAAACGAATGCAGCTAAAAGGATTTACATTAGTAGAGCTTCTTGCCGTACTCGCAATACTTGCTATTTTAGCTTTAATAACAACACCGATTATTATTAATGTTTTGAGAAAAGCTAATGAAAATACATTTTTAGATACAGCTTATTCAATAAATAAAGCGGCTAATAATTATTATACGACTTTAGTTACTTCTGATAATACAGTGCCTTTATTAGTTACTTACACTAAAGGTGAAATTAGTAGCCAAAGAGTTACTGTTGATGGTTCTACCCAAACAACAACAACTAATTATTTAGATTATACCGGAAGTAGCCCTTATAGTGGAAATGTATATATAAGTGAAAGTGGAGATGTGGAAATGGCAATATATGATAATCGTAGTAATATTTGTGTTACTAAATCTGCTAGTGATAAAACGCCAGTAAAGTCTGATAAAGATGAAAGTTCATGCAAATTAAATAAAACAATTCCTTAAACAAAAACCCAGTTTTAAACTGGGTTTTATTCAACAGTAACTGATTTTGCTAAATTTTTTGGTTTATCGATGTCTCTTCCTAATAATTTGGCTGTTTCATAACCGATTAGTTGTAAAGGAATTGCCGTAATTATACTTTGGGTAAAGTCATTTGTAGTTGGTATTCTAATTATTTTATCTGCCACTTCTGTTTCCACTTTAATATTATCATTAATTATTAATATAACAAAAGCTCCTCTAGATTTAACTTCTTTAATATTACTAATGGTTTTATCAGCTATTTTTTTATCGGTTATAACAGCAATGAC
Organism: uncultured Bacilli bacterium; assembly: GCA_944358665.1. Taxonomy (GTDB): domain Bacteria; phylum Bacillota_I; class Bacilli_A; order RF39; family UBA660; genus Coprosoma. Next base: position 9,189 of record CALVRP010000107.1, on the reverse strand, counting down.
AGGTGTTCCATCTTCGATCAGTGAAATAGTTCCATGTTTTAATTCTCCGGCAGGATAACAAATACTATTAATGTAGGAAATTTCTTTTAGTTTTAAAGAACCTTCCATACTTAAAGCATAATCAATACCTCTTCCAATATAGAAACAAGTTTGATGTTTGTATAAGTCTTTAGCAATATCTTGATAATCTATTTCAATCATTTCTTTAATGATTTTTGATAGGTCTTCAAAAGATTTGATTATCTGATTTGCTTTTTCATCATTTATTATTTTTTTACAATAAGCAATATCTAGGGCAATTAAACTTAGAATTGTAATTTGAGCTAAATAAGCTTTTGTAGTAGCTACAGATATTTCTGGGCCAGCCTTAGTGTAAACAACATTGTCAGCTTCTCTAGCAATAGAAGAAGATAAAACATTGACAATTGCTAATGTATCGATATTTAGTTCTTTTACTTTTCGCAAGGAAGCCATAGTATCAGCGGTTTCTCCTGATTGGGAAATTAAAATAACTAAAGTTTTTTTATCTAAGAAAACTTTTTGATATCTAAATTCGCTTGCTACTTCAACTGATACAGGCATATCTCCATATTTTTCAATTAAACTTTTACCTATCAAACCAGCATGATAAGCACTACCACACCCAATAATTTGAATTTTATTGTATTTTTTAAAATTGGGGAAACTATCATTTAATGATTCCATACCAAATTTTAAAAGAGGTGTTATCGTTTCTTTAATAACTTTTGGCTCTTCATATATTTCTTTTACCATAAAAGGATCAAATCCATTTTTTTCAGCATCTTCTAGGTTTCCATCAAAAATTAAAATTTCTTTATTAATCGGTTCTAACTTCTCATTATAAACGGTTATTTTATCGTTTATTTCAGCAATTTCATTAGATCTTAATAACATGTATTTTTTAGTATATTTTAAAATTGCTGGCACATCAGATGCGATGAAGTTTCCTTCATCACTAATTCCAATAATTAAAGGACTATCTTTTCTAACCGCATATATAGTGCCGGGAATATCATCGCATAAAATACCTAAGGCATATGAACCGATTAATAGTTTTTTTAATTGTTTTAAAACATTTAAAATATCATTTTTTTCACTGTATAATTTATCTAAGAGTCCAGCAATTACTTCAGAATCAGTTTCTGATTTAAATTTATAATTTTCCTTTATTAGTAATTTTTTTAATGTTTCTGAGTTTTCAATAATTCCATTATGAACGATAGTAAATTTTCCTATCTTATGTGGATGAGCGTTTAAATCATTGGGCCGTCCATGAGTTGCCCATCTAGTGTGACCAATTCCAATATTAGAATGGATGTCAGGATTTATTTTATTTTTTAAATTTTTTATTTTGCCACTAGTTTTAATAATTTCAATTCTATTACAGGTCCCATAAGCAATACCTGCTGAATCATACCCACGGTATTCTAAGGCTTCTAAACTTTGAATTAAAATATTAATGGCATTTTTTTTGCCAACATAACCAATAATTCCACACATAAACATTTTCCTTTCTATTTTAATTATATAAAAAAATCATTTAAAAAACAACTTTTCATAAAAAAACACATTTTTATATATAAAAAAAGGGTTTTTTAATTTTTTGTCGTAAGATATTTATGAGGAGGTGTTTATAAAATGATAAAAGTAAAAAAATTATTTAAGACTTACAAACAAGGTGTTGATATTGTAGTTGCAGTAAATAATGCTTGTTTGAATATTAAAAAAGGAGAGTTTGTTGCTATAGTAGGGCCAAGTGGTAGTGGTAAAAGTACACTTTTACATCTTTTAGCTGGATTGGATAAAGCCGATAGTGGTGAAATTATTATTAATAATACTGATATTACAAAGTTGAATAATGAAGAGATGATAATATTCAGAAGAGAAAATATTGGTTTTATTTTCCAGTTTTATAATTTATTACCTATGCTTTCAGTAAAAGAAAATATTTTATTGCCCGCATTATTATCTGGTAAAAAAACTAATGCTTATGAGAAAATTATTAACGATTTAAATATAAAAGATAAAGAAAATTATTTACCTAATGATTTATCTGGTGGTCAGCAACAGCGTACAGCGATTGGTAGGGCTTTAATAAATAATCCAAAGATTATTTTAGCGGATGAACCAACGGGTAATTTAGATAGTATAAATGCAAAAAATATAATGAAATTATTTAAACATTATAATAATTTAGGACAAACAATTATAATAGTAACACATGATTTAAGATTAGCTAAAATGGCTACAAGAATTATTACGGTTAAGGATGGAAAGATTGTTAAGGATGTAAAAAATGTTAAAGCTCATAATTAGAAATTTTTATGAAAATAAGAAAACTAGCATAGTTTTTTTACTTAGTATAATTTTTTCTAGTATGCTCATTTTTTTAATTACTTTACTTTTTTCTGCAGTACATAAATATCTCTTAAATGAAGCCATCAAAAATACTGGCGATTATCATGTGAAAATAAAAACTGATTTAAAAAACTATGAAAATTTTTCGGTTATTAAAAATATAAAATGGCAAGATGATAAGGTTTTGATTACTTATGATAATATTTATGATGTTTATAAATTAACTGATAAACTTTGTAAGAAGGCTAAATGCGCGGAAATAGAATATAATGATGCTTATCTTTCTTTATACGGTATTAGTAAAAATGAAAATTTATTAAACACATTAAAATATTTAATAATTATAGTTTTAGCGATTATCTTAATTTGTATGGTATTCATTATTTATAATGTTTATAAGATATTATTAATTAATAAATATAAACAAATTGGGCTTTTACAAAGTATTGGTATGACTTTAAAAGAACTAAGATTTATGTTGCTATTTGAGGCTATTATTTTTAGTCTTTTAGGAATTGTAGTTGGTTTTATTATTAGTTTATTAGCTATACTTGTATTAATTACTTTTATTAATAATTCCTTTAAGATTGATATATCATTTGCTTTAAATATTAAATTTTTATTTTACGCATTCGTCTTTCTTTTTCTTTTAATTTTAATTATTTGTTTTATTCCATTTTTTAAAGCAAAGAAAATAAGTAATTTAAAATTATTAAATATGAATTATACTTATAAGAAAAATAAGAGTTTTAAAAATATTATTATTTTTCTTTCTTATTTAAATTATAAGAGAAGTAAAAGTCATTATAAATCAGTAATTATTAGTTTAGTTATCTTTATTGTTTTGTCATCATCGTTTAATATGTTTTTAAAATATGGTGAAGAGGTTATAAATAATTATGTAAGTATGCCTAGTTATGATGCGGAGATAACTGTTTTAGAAAATACTGATGAAGCTTATAAATTATTAGATAGTTTTGCCAGTAAAAATAGTAGTAAGTATAAAATATATGAAACTTGTAAAACAAAAATAAATATTAATAGGGAAAATTATGTTGATAAAGGACCTAATAATTTAAATTTATATATAATAGAGGGCAATAATTATTTTATAAATGAAGCAAATACGGTTATTACTAAAGATAATAGAATTTATAAAGAAAATAAAAGTTATTTTAAAAAAGAAATTTCTTTAAAGGTTAATAATAAAACTTTAAGTTTAAAGGAAAGTAAAAATATTCCTTTTGGTTTTGAAAACATTTTAACTAAAGATAACTTATTAATAGGGATTAATAACATTAATGATATATGCACACCTAATTTAACGTTGTTTATGAAAAGTGATGAAGTCAATTTAGAGAAAAAGTTAAAATCGCTTTTAAAAGAAGATTTTGATTTATATTATATAAATGCTAAAGAGGGCAAAAAGATAATTAATAATATAATTTTAAGTGTCAAAGTATTTTTATATAGTATTTTAGTTTTAACCTTTTTGATTGGTGTAAGTACTATAATTAGTTCTGCTTATTTAAGTATGATGTACCGTAAAAAAGAATTTGGTTTATTAAAAAGTATTGGTCTTACAACTAAAGATTTCAAAGACATGATTACCGTAGAAAGTCTTTATATTACTGGAAAAGCGTCCTTATATTCTTTATTATTAGTATTAGGTATTAATGTTATAACTAATAGTGTTATTAATGAAGTAATTGATTTAGAACACTTCAGTTTAATAAAACCGTTTTTATGTACATCCCTTATAAGTTTAATAATGATAAGAATTATAATGAGGATGTGTTATAAAAGAATAGAAAAAACTTCTATTATAAATTTAATATATAACGATAATATTTAAAACTTTTAGGTAAATATGATATAATATAGTATAGAAAGAGTGATTAAATGCGAGTAGTTATTAGTGCCGGTGGTACAGGTGGCCACATTTATCCGGCTTTGGCAATTATAAACAAAATAAAAGAAAAAGAGCCAGATAGTGAGTTTTTATATATTGGAACGCATAATAGAATGGAAAAGGATATTGTACCTAAAAAAGGTATTCCTTTTAAAGCGATTGAAATGTATGGCTTAAATAAAAAAAATCTTTTAAAAAACTTTAAAACAATAAAATGTATTTTAAAAGGATATAATGATTGTAAAAAGTGGATAAAGGAGTTTAAACCAGATATAGTTATTGGAGTAGGTGGTTATGTAACTGTTCCAGTAATAATGGCTGGTAAGAAACTAGGGTTTAAAACATTTCTTCATGAGCAAAATTCGATACCTGGAAAATCTAATAGATTTTTACAAAAATATTGTGATTTAATTGGACTTTCTTTTGAGAGTTCTAAAAAGTATTTGCCTAAGGCTAATACTTATTTAACCGGTAATCCTTGTAGTGAAGAAGCTAGCAAAGCGGTTAAAGCAAGTAAAAAAGAATTGGGACTTAGTGAAAATAAAAAACTAGTTTTAATTGTTATGGGATCTTTAGGAGCAAATACAATAAACAAGTATTTACTAAGTATTATGCCAAAGTTAAAAAATAAGAATTATGAAATACTGTGGATTACTGGTAAAAATGCTAGTATAAAACAAACGGATTTACCAGAAAATGTAAAAGTATTACCATTTTATGAAGGCTTACCAAAAGTAATGAAGGTAACGGATTTAATGATTTCTAGGGCCGGAGCTTCAACACTTAGTGAAATTATTGCTTTAGAATTACCAACAATTTTAATTCCATCACCTTATGTCGCAAATAACCATCAATATATAAATGCCCTTGATTTAACTAGTAAAAAGGCGGCAATTATGTTAGAAGAAAAAGATCTTAATGAAGATGTATTAATTAAAAAAATTGATGAAATTATAGATGATGATAATGGTTTAAGAGAAATAAAAAATAATTTAAAACAATTTAAGGTTGAAGGTAGTGCGGAAATAATATATAATAAAATACGTGATTTAATAAAATAAAGAAGGTGACTTATGGCCAAAAAAAGAGTAAAAAGGCGGAAGTTAAAGAGAAAAAGTTTTTTAATTTTGTTTGTTATTATTTTAATTATTATTGGAATTTTGCTATTTTTAGATAATTTGAAAATTAAAAGTATTAATGTTAGTGGTAATACTCTTTACAGTGAATGGGAGATTATTGAAAAAGCGGGATTAGATGATTATCCATCAACGCTTAGAAATCTTTCGGGAACGATTGAAAATAGATTAGAAGATGATCCATATATTAAAAAGGCCGAAGTCACTAAAAGTTTTTTTACTGAAGTAAATATTAAAATTACGGAAAATTTACCTTTATTTTATTATGTGCCTGAACGAAGTACGATACTAGCTGATAAAGGTAAGACTAAGGATAATTTTCCAGTTCCTACAGTGATTAATTATATCCCGGACAAACTTTATACCGATTTTCTTAAAAATTTAGAAAATACTGATTATACAATTATAAAACGAATTTCTGAAATAAAATATGATCCAAACGATGTTGACGAAGAAAGATTTTTATTAACAATGAACGATGGAAATTATGTTTATTTAACTTTAAAAACATTCGATAAAATAAATAATTATTTAGATATTATTAAAGAATTTAATAATAAAAAAGGTATTTTATATTTAGATTCTGGTGAATATTTTGAAGTATTAGGATAGGGTGATATTATGGAATATGTAAAAAGAATTTTATTTGTCATTTTAATAATTTTATTGTTAGTTGTCTTTTTCCATGTTTTTATCTTTATTCTTTTAGCTGGATTAATTGCTTATATTGGTTATAGAGTATATTTAAAGGTAACAAAGAAACCAAGAAGGAAAGAAAAAGCAGATAATTTAAAAGTAAATAATGTGATTATAGATGCGGAATATAAAGAAAAAAAGTAATGTATATAAAAGGTCAAGTGCTTTGACCTTTTATTGACTTTATACAATAATTATTCTATAATTTATAATAGGTGAATGATATGAATAAAGGATTTACATTAATTGAAATAATTGCGGTAATTGGTGTTTTAGCACTACTATTATTAGTTATAGTACCTAGTGTTAATGGTATTTTAAATCGGTCAAAAGAAAACTTAAACGAAGAACAAATTGCGCAAATTGAAAATGCAGCAAGAAACTGGGGACTTGAAAATTTATATTTAGATGAAGGTAAACCTAGCCAAAATTATGTAACAATTGGAACTTTAAGAAATACTGGATTTCTTGAGGATAAAACGGTTAAATCTTTAGTAGAAAACAAGGAACTTTCTAATGATACTAAAATATGTATAACTTATAGTAAAAATCAATATATTTATACATTGAAAGGGGAATGTTAAAGTGACAAAAGGCTTTACGTTAATTGAACTGTTAGCCGTTATCTTTCTTTTAGCAGCTTTAGCGTTGATAGCTTCAATTGCTGTTCTTTCAATTTTAAATAATTCAAGAGAAGATCTTTACGAAGAGCAAGTTAACACTATTGAAACAGCCGCAAAGAATTACCAATTGGCTACTCCTGGGCTTGATGATAATACTAGTGTAAGTTTAGAAACATTAGCTGATGAAGGTTACTTAGACAGTAGTGATTTAATAGATCATAGGGACCGTAAAAAATTATGTGGTGATGTAAAAATAACTTATAATGATAGTAATAATCAATATTATTTCGAGTTTGAGAAAAAAGATTGTTAAAAACCCTATGCTAAATATAGCATAGGGTTTTATATAGTTATTTCATCTCTTTTTTTTACATATACTGCGCCTTGTGATTTAACTTCAGCTTTTTCACCGGGATAAGGATAAGTAACATTACCATTTTCATCTTCAAAACCATGAGTTTCTATTGGTACAGTATTTTCGAAATGAATTTTATAACCATAAACATAATCGTCATTTTTTAATTCTTCAAAATTTGTTACTTCATAACCGTCAGGAATATCGATAGCTTGGCTCTCTTCAGCACTTGCTTTAGTGTTTCCATAAAGAAGAGTAGTAGAACCAATTATTATTGTTCCAAAAATCAAGCCTCTAGTAAAATCGTTCGATATACTAGTGTTAGAACTACCATAATATTTATTAGTATTATAATTGTTATGACTTTGATTATTTCGATTATAGCTATTGCTACTTCTACCACTGATTCGTTCGCTACCAGCACGCCCTCCTTTAACGGGAATAAAATTAGAAGTTTGACTAACATTTTCTTCATAGTATGAGGTTTCGCCATTAGTTTCTGTAGAAACTTCAATATAAAAATGATGTTCTTTGGCTTCAAAATATTTTTTATTATCAGCTAGTGGTTTATAATCTTTACTGTTATCTTCTTCTTTAGTTATGTTATTATCGTCTTCTACGCAGCCAGTTAAAGAAAGACCAAATATTGCAGTTAAACTGGCTGTACCAGCTAATTTTAAGAATTTTCTTCTACTTATTTCCATGGTATCTCTCCTTCACAATTTAAATAGTTAATAACATTTTTTCTTTTTTTATTATTTTTGCCTTTTGTTTTAAAATATTTTCTATTTTTTTATAATTTTCAGCTGTAATTTTAAATTTATAAATTACGGAATTTTCAAATGTTTTTGAAATGCTTAAATTACTTAATAAATAATCAAATTGTTTAATATTATCATAATTAAATTCAATTTCGATTTCAAAGCCACTTACAAGGTGGGCGATATTAGTTTTTTTAATAGCTTCACTAACACTTTTAGAATATGCTCTAACAAGGCCACCGGCACCCAGTTTAATACCACCAAAATATCTAATAACAATACATAAAACATTAGTTAAATTCTGATTTTTTAAAACATTCAGCATTGGCATTCCGGCAGTACCTGAAGGTTCACCATCGTCATCACATTTTTCGTGCCCATTTATAATATAAGCGGTGCAGTAATGGGTGGCATCTTTATATATTTTTTTATATTCATTTATTTTGTCATTAATTTCATTAATACTATTTATGTTGGTTAAAACAGTAATAAATCTTGATTTATTAATAATAATTTCATTAATTACGATTTCTTTAACGGTATTCATATTATCACCATCATGATTATATTAAATTTTAAAATAATTTTTATGTATTGCTTATTATAATCTAAAAGTTAATAGGTGTCAAATTCACATTTTTGGGAAAAACTAATCTAATAAGATAGGTGATACTATGGGACAGTTAATGGGTTTTATTTATATGTTCTTTTTGATTTTTTCTTACTTCCAAAAATATGCGAGTAAACTGCTTTTATACCAAAGTTTAGCGTTTTTATTTAAAGGTATTCATTATTTTTTAATTGGTGGGCTAAGTGGTTCTTTAACTAGTATAGTATCTTTTATTCGTAATTTATTATTTACTAAAGTAAAGTCTAAAGTGTTAATTATATTTTTTATTATCTTATATCTTATTATAGGTATTACTTGTTTTACGGATATTTTTAGTACTTTGCCAGTTATTGCCACGATCCTTTATAGTTTTTTTGTCTATATTAAAAATCCTAAATATTTAAGATTATCTAGTTTATTTACTTCTTTTATTTGGCTCATTTATAATATTTATTTAATTTCTTATGGCGGAGTTTTAACACAAATAATTTTAATTATTTCGAATATTTCAGCGATGATAAAACTTGATAAAAAAAAGTAAATAATTTATAATACCTGTAGGTGATTCTTATGCTTTTAGAAAAATTAAAATTAGTTCCGCATGAACCTGGTTGTTATCTTATGAAAAATAAAAATGGGGTTATTATTTATGTCGGAAAAGCTAAAGACTTAAAAAATCGTTTAAATTCTTATTTCCATCAGTCACATACTGGTAAA
>CALVRP010000106.1 GCA_944358665.1 uncultured Bacilli bacterium | reverse complement strand
GCGAGCCGCACGGGGCGCGGCGGATCACACGGTTCATTTCCATATTGCGCCGAAGCTGTTCTTATGATTTTGTTATCTATTACTTTTAATACAAATGATATGAATTCATTAATAGGAAGTCTGTCTGGAGGATTATTAATAAATTTATCTATTGCAATTATATCTTTTGTTATATTATTAACTAAAATTCCAAATAAAATCTTTGATTTTATTACATCTTTGACTGGTTCGATGTATAAAAAGGAAGTAATAATTTATTGCATTATGATTATTTTAGTAGCGGCTATTTCAACATATGAAAGTCATATTAATTTACCTTTATCAATTGTTTTGATAACTAATACAATAATGGCTCTAATATTCATATTTATGGTAGTTAAGTTTGCTATTACTGAAGATAAATATAATAAGACGAATAATAAATATCAAGTTAGTATAACTAGTTTAAAAGAGTATGAGGAAATATTAGATAAATTTAGAGTATCAACTCATGAAAATAAAAATCAATTATTGACAATTAAAACAATGGTTAAAGATTCTAAAGTAATTAGTTATATTGATGCCATTATAGATGAGAAAATTAAAGATAATGAGGCGATTATGAATAAGGCTTATAAAATTCCTGATGCCAGATTTAGATCTATTCTTTATCCTAAAATCTGTAAAATTGCGGAGCTTAAAATTAAGTATAAATTTATAATTTCTAATGATGTCAGAACAGCTGACTTAATAGATATGGATGATTTTCTTGTTAGAGATGCTTGTACTATTTTGGGTGTTTACTTAGATAATGCGATAGAAGCTGTGGAAAATTTGAAGAAGAAAAATATATTTGTTGAAGTTTATATTATAGATGGGTATTTATGTTTTGATATTACTAATAACTTTGAAGGAACGTTAGATCTTGATAAATTATTTAAACCTAAGTATACAACAAAAGGAAAGGATCATGGTTATGGTTTAAGCTTGGTTAGTAAAATTGTTAAAGAAAATGAAAATATTGAGAATGAATGTGAAGTTATTAATGATAAGATTACGCAAAGATTAAAGGTGAAAATATAGTTCAGCTTTTTTATTATTAAATAAAAAACAGCTTGATTGCTGTTTTTCTATGTTTTAGTATAATTATTTAATTAAACTTTTTGGGCATTTTGGTTCATCAATAATCCAGAAAGCACATGCTTGGCTACCTAAACCAGCAAAGAATGAACCAGTACTTGCTAAGAAAGATGCTATTGCTCCCATCATAGCTTTCTTCCTCCCTCCGTTTTATTCTTCTAATAACTGATAATTTATATAATTATTATATGGTAGGTTAAATATTTTATAGATAAATGGGGATATCATGAAACATTGAACTACCAAGGCAAATATAAAGCAGTTAGCTAAGAAATTATCAGTTATAATAAAGGTTAGAACAACAAATATTATTGCAATTATAGTTGATAATATTTTGTATGTTCTTCTTCTTTTTGGACTTACAATTGGTCTTTTTTCCGTATCTGCTGGACTATTTTTAAAAACTAGACATATACAAATTATACCAATTATAATCCTCAACCAAATAGGTAATGTTAGCAAATTACATAATACTGGCGCTGATATAAAAATTAAAGTAGACGAAACTAAACAAATCCAACTTTTAGTCGCATGCAGACCGAAAGAAGTAGTTCTAATTATATTATAAGTAACCATAAATATAAGGACTTCTTTTAGAATGCCTAACAAAAAAGCAATAAGAAATATAATTATTAATTTAGAAATTGTCAAATATAAGCCAACTAATCCATATTCAATTTCTTCCATTTTTTCTTCTGAATAATTGGGAAACTGTTTACGAATTAGAGCTAGTGAATTATTTATAATCAGCTCCTTCATACAACACACTACTTTCTATTTGATATTTTCATAATAGCACTATACTTTTCTAGTTTATAGATACTTGCCTGAATTTTATAAAAACAGGTTTTAATTTAAAAAAATATATAATGAACAGTAACAATTATTATACTTAAAACCTAATTTTGACTATTTTAAACAAGAAAACAAAAATTTAAACATTTAGTGGTAAAATTGAAAGTACCGATAGTTGGGTGCACACAATGTCGGAAAATGTAGTATGATTTATGTTGTATTTTATAATAAGCAGGGGTTATATTAGTAGTGTAAGAGAATTACTAGAAGGGAGATGTTATGGTGCGCGGTAAAGTTAAATGGTTCAACAACGATAAAGGTTATGGCTTTATTGAGTATGGTGACTTAGAAGATATATTTGTACATTATTCAGCTATTCTTACACCAGGCTATAAAACACTAGTTGAAGGCCAATATGTTGATTTTGATTTAGTTAGAACTGACAAAGGCCTACAAGCTAAAAATGTTGTCGAAATTCGAGCTACCTTAGTGTAGCTTTTTTAATTTATATTATAATAAAATACTCTAAATTTAAGTTAATTTATAGTTTTTTTTGTTAATAGTAAGAAAATGTGTTTTAATTCAAAAAAACATATAATGAATAGTAACAATTATTGTACTTAAAACCTAATTTTAGATAATTTAAACAAGAAAACATAAATTTTATTATTTAGTGGTAAAATTGAAAGTACCGATAATTGGGTGCACACAATGTCGGAAAATGTAGTATGATTTATGTTGTATTTTATAGTGGACAGGGGTTATATTAGTAGTGTAAGAGAATTACTAGAAGGGAGATGTTATGATGCGCGGTAAAGTTAAATGGTTCAACAACGATAAAGGTTATGGCTTTATTGAGTATGGTGACTTAGAAGATATATTTGTACACTATTCTGCTATTAGAACACCAGGTTATAAGACATTAGTTGAAGGCCAATATGTTGATTTTGACTTAGTTAGAACTGACAAAGGTTTACAAGCTAAAAATGTTATCGAAGTACAAACTACCTTAGTGTAGTTTTTTTCTTTTTTTATAGAACATTGCATAGTATTTATTAATGAATTATGATATAATGTAATTAGGAGGATGATGATATGAAATATAAAATTCATGGTAAAAAAGTAAAAGTTACTGATGCAATTAATAGTTATGCAGAAAGTAAACTTGAAAAGTTGGATAAGTATTTTGATACTCCAGATGATTTAATGGCGACTATTGTTATTAAACCGGCAGGTCCAATGTTTGTAACTGAAGTTACAATTCCAGCTAAAAGGATGTTATTACGGGCTGAAGATACAAATAAAGATTTATATGCGACTATTGACTTAGTATTTGATAAAATTGAAAGACAAATTAGAAAAAATAAAACGCGTATGAATAAAAAAGCTTTAAAAGATAAAGCTATTGACTTTGTAATGGATTTTGAAACTACAAAACAAGAAGAAGATAAGAGTAAAGTTGTTAAAAGAAAAGCTATAGAATTAAAACCAATGAGTGAAGAAGAAGCAATTTTACAAATGAACTTAATTGATCATGCCTTCTTTATTTATCGCAATTCAAAAAGCGGTGATATCGAACTTATTTATAAACGTAAAGATGGTAATTACGGTGTTATTAAAGAAAAATAAGGTTTACAAACCTTTTTTTCTTTGAAAGACTATTAATTTTCTTTGTTTTTTGATAAAATATTATATAGCATGAAAGGATGACATATATGAAATTTTTAAAAAGAGTATTTGACCATGAATATAAGGAACTAGAAAAATTTAAAGCTATTGCCGATCAAATAGAAGCTTTAGATGATGAAACACAAAAATTAACTGATAAACAGCTTCAAAAGAAAACCGATGAATTTAAGAAAAGGCTTGAAGAAGGTGAAGAATTAGATGCAATTTTACCAGAAGCTTTTGCAGTGGCTCGTGAAGCAGCTTACCGTGTTATCGGTGAAAAACCTTATTATGTACAACTAATAGGTGGACTTGCTATTCACTTTGGTAATATAGCTGAAATGAAAACTGGTGAAGGAAAAACTTTAACCTCTGTTTTACCAGCTTATACTAATGCCTTAACGGGAAAAGGTGTGCATATCATCACTGTTAATGAATACTTAGCTGGTCGTGATGCTGAGTGGATGGGGCAGATATATAAATTTTTAGGTTTAACGGTTGGTGTTAATTATCGTGAACTTACGCCAACAGAAAAAAGAGAAGTTTATAATTGCGATATTATGTATTCAACAAACAATGAAATTGGTTTTGATTACTTAAGAGATAATATGGTTGTAAGAGCAGCTGACAGAGTTCAAAGACCACTTAACTTTGTTATTATTGATGAGGTTGACTCTGTTTTAATTGATGAAGCAAGAACTCCGCTTATTATTTCTGGTGGAAAAATGCAATCAGCTAATTTATATATAAGTGCTGATAGGTTTGCTAAAACCTTAAAAGAAAATAATGGATATATTTATGATGAAAAAACTAAAGCAGTTTCTTTAGATTCCGTTGGTATTGAAAAGGCGGAAAAACATTTTAATTTAAAAAATTTATATGATATTGAACACACGACATTAGTTCATTTTATTAATCAAGCATTAAAAGCTAACTTTAGTATGAAAAAAGATTTCGATTATGTTGATCAAGATGATAAAATAATAATTATTGATCAATTTACAGGTCGTTTAATGCCTGGAAGAAGTTTCTCTGATGGTTTACATCAAGCTATTGAAGCTAAAGAAGGTGTACAAATTAATGAAGAAACTAAAACTTTAGCAACTATAACTTTCCAAAATTTATTTAGAATGTATAATAAATTATCAGGAATGACTGGTACTGCAAAAACTGAAGAAGAAGAATTTAGAACAATTTATAATATGTATGTTA
>CALVRP010000105.1 GCA_944358665.1 uncultured Bacilli bacterium | reverse complement strand
GAAAGAGTTTATGATACAATAATTCCAAGGCTTGTAAGACTTTCTGAGGCTCCTAGCCATGGAAAACCAATCATTGCTTATGATCCTAAAAGTCGGGGGGCCGAGGCTTATATTAATTTAGCAAAAGAGGTGATTAGCCGTAATGGAAAATAAAAAAAGAGCTTTAGGTAAAGGCCTAGAACAATTATTTGATTTAGAAAATTTAAATACTGGTCATATGAGTAACTTTGAAAAACAAATATATGAAGACGCAAAAGGTGAAGAAGTTACCGAAATTAATTTAGATGAACTTCGTCCTAATCCTTATCAACCAAGACAAGTATTTGATGAAGATGCCTTAAATGAATTAGCGGCTTCAATTAAGGAACATGGGGTTTTTCAACCAATTATTGTTAAGAAAAGTATTAAGGGCTATGAAATAATTGCTGGTGAGCGTAGAGTACGGGCATCTAAAAAAGCTGGTAAGAAAACAATTCCAGCGCTAATTAGACAGTTTACTGATGACCAAATGGCGGAGATCGCTTTACTTGAAAATTTGCAACGAGAAAACTTAAATGTATTAGAAGAAGCTAAAGCTTATAAAAGTTTAATTGAAAAACTAAATATTACACAAGAAGAACTTGCAAAAAAAGTAAGTAAAAGTAGAAGTCACATTACTAACATAATTGGTCTTCTTAGGTTACCAGAAGAAGTTCAAAAATTAATTGAGCAGAGAAAAATTACAATGGGACATGCTAGAGTTCTTAGTAAACTTGAAGATAAAGAAGAAATTATTAAACTTGCCAATGATATTGCCAATATGAATATTTCAGTCAGAGAATTAGAAAAAATGAGTAATAAAGCTCCTAGAAGCCATGAAATAAGTAAAAAACCCAAAAATAATGAATATCGTTATGTAGAAGACTTACTTAGAGATAAGTTAGATACTAAAATTAAAATAAAAGATAAAAAATTAGTAATTTCATTTACTAATGATGCTGATTTAAATAGAATATTAGAAATATTAAATATAAAGGAATGATATAATGGAAACATTTTTAGAGAGAATAATCGCTAGCGCTATTATAATTGTTGTGGCAATAGTTATTTGTATTGTTGCTAAAAGAATTATAAATGGTATTTTTAATAAAAGCATAAAAAAAACAAAACATAAAAAATCGATTACAATTATTAAAGTTATTAATAATATTATAAGAACAATAATTTTAATTTTAGCGGTATTAACAATTATCAGTGTTTGGGGTGTTGATACTAAAGCTTTAATCGCGTCTTTAGGTATTGTTGGTTTAGTCGCCGGTTTAGCTGTTCAAGATACTTTAAAAGACGTTATTGCTGGCGCTGCAATTATTTTTGAGGATGAATTTGACGTTGGTGATAATATTCAGATAGGAACTTTTAGAGGTGATGTTATTGATATCGGCCTACAAAATACAACAGTTAGAGCTTATACCGGTGAAATTAAAATAATTGCTAATAGAAATATTAATGAAGTAATTAATTATAGTCGTTATTCTTCCATTGCTTTAATTGACTTTGAAGTTGCTTATGATTCTGATCCAGATAAAATAAAAGAGCTATTAGATAATATTTGTAAAAGAATGAATGAATTTGCATATTTAGTTTCCGATGTTCAACTTTTAGGGATTCAAGAACTAAATCAAGATGCTGTGGTTTATAGAATTTATGCAGATTGTAAACCTGGTATGGATTTCGCTTGTAAAAGGGATGCTTGGCAAGTGATTTTAACAGAGTGTAAAAAGACCGGGGTTGAAATTCCGTTTAAACAAGTGGTGATTCATAATGCCGAATAATTATAAATTAGGTAGTATTGTTATTATGAAAAAGGCTCATCCTTGTGGTGAAAATAAATGGGAAATTACAAGACTTGGTGCGGATATTAAAATAAAATGTTTAGGTTGTGGACGTTCTATTATGATGCCAAGAATAGAATTTAATAAAAAATTAAAAAAAGTAGTAGGAGGACAAAATGACGAAACGAAAGCATAAATTATTATTAGGACCAGTAATTACTATTATTGCTTTAACTCTTTTAGTAATAATTGTAAGTACAATATGTAGTGTTTTTGGTCTAAGCGCGGAAGTTACGACAATTACCAATGGAGTTTTAGAAACCTCATCAACAACTGTTAACAGTATATTTTCAGAAGAAGGATTTAAATATTTCTTTAGTTCTCCTGTAGATAGTTTTAAAAGTTTTGAGCCTTTAGTTTTAATTATTATTTCTTTAATGGCAGTTTCAATCGGTAAAGCCAGTGGTTTATTAAAGGCAATATTTTTACCTTTAAGAAGATTAAAACCGGCAATTGTTACCTTTATAACTTTATTTATTGGTATTATTTCATCATTCTTAGGTGTTTATAGTTATATAGTTATATTGCCACTTGCTGCCGTAATATACCAATATATGGGAAGAAATTCGGTACTCGGAATATTTACCGCATTTATTGGTATTACGTTAGGTTATGGCGCTGGGCTAGTATTTAATTTTGATGATTATCAGTTAGGATTATTAACTAGTGAAGCTGCAAAAGCCGATGTTGATGCTAGTTATGTATTTAATGCTTGGTCTAACTTATACATAATGTTAGCTGCAACTTTTATTCTAACCATAATTGGAACAATAATTATTGAAAATGTTTTAAAACCAAAAGTAAAAGAATCAGTTAAAGAAGAGGATGAATTAGTTTATTCTCGTAAAGGATTATTTATAAGTAGTATTGCCTTTGTTTTATTAACAGCTTTATTTATTTATTTAATTATACCAGGGCTTCCTTATTCAGGACTACTTCTTGATAAAGATGAAGATGATTATATAGCACAACTACTAGGCGGTGGCGCTCCATTTACTGATGCCTTTATCTTTGTATTCTTAATTATCATGATGGTTTGTTCTGGTATATATGGCTATGTTTCTAAAAATATTAAAAATACAAATGATTTTAGCGTTGGACTTTCTAAAGAATTTGATAATTTAGGATATATGTTTGTCTTAATGTTCTTCGTTTCTTTACTTGTTAGTATTTTAGAATTTACAAACTTAGGTGAAGTTGTAGGAGCGTTATTAATTTCCTTTATGAGTGGTTTGGAATTTACTGGTCTTCCATTGATTATTACGATGATGTTAGTAATAATTGTAATGTCTTTCTTAATTCCAGATGCGGTAACAAAATGGACAATTGCGGCTCCAATATTAGTTCCATTATTTATGAAGGCTAATATTACACCTGATTTTACACAAATGATCTTTAAAGCCGCTGATAGTATTGGTAAAGGTTTAACCCCATTATTTATATACTTTATTGTGATGCTAGCGTTTGTGGAAAAATATAATGACAAAGAAAGTAATAAAATTACAGTCTTTGGAACACTTAAATTGTTAAGGCCAACTGTATTGCTATTTGCTGTTATTTGGTTCTTAATTATAATTGGTTGGTTTATTATTGGCCTTCCTTTAGGACCAGAAGCCAACCCTACTTTATAACGACTATTAAGTCGTTTTTTTGTTAAGTGTTGTCAAAATATTTAATTATAAAAGGAATGTACAATATATAAAAACTTATTATGATAAAATAATAATATAGTAGGAGTTGGTATGATGGTTATAAAAATGAATCAAACAAGTAGTGATAGAGCTGGTGTGGCTATTGGTATAGGAGGCCTTAACTTACAGGTAACGCCGGAAGGTAGAACTGATTATGAATTTATTTATAATAATAATGTTTATGGTCACTTCAATTATCAAAAAGTATTAAGAAGTGAAGCATTAATGAAGTCCGGTGGTAATTTGTTGAACTTGGCTAATAAATTAGATGATTATAAAGCTACATTTAATGGTAGAAGTAGTTTAAACATTAATATTAGAAAAGCAGAGTGTCCTAGTGATTTTGAGGAAACAATGGGAAATTATCAGAAACAATTAGATGATAAAACAAAGTGTTTCTTTAACAAGGAAGAACACGTTTATACAGAAAATAATCAAGTCGTTGGGGTTCTTCGTGAATATTCTATAGAAACTAAGAAAAAAATTTTTGTAGATTCGACTTATTATGATGCAATTAATTATAAGGGTCAAAATTATTTTTTATATCCTTTAAAACTAGATCATTATTATCTTTGCGTGTATAACAATACTACTTTAATCGCTATCATTATGAAAGAAAGTGCATTGCTTAAAAAAGATAATTATACAGTATATGCTTTAGATAATGCTGATTCAGATTTTCTTTGTATGATGACAGCTAAATTCGATTATACATATTTTCAGCCAGAAAAAAGGCGTGATAGCAATGGGCATGTGACTATAGAACATCAAATACCTAAATTTGCTCATAAAAGTCAGAAAATAGCTTATGGTGATAAGTTTGATCAAAATTTTATTGATAGAATAACAGCAACAAGCAATTAAGTATTTTAAAAGTCGGAAAAATTCCGACTTTTTTTGTGAAATATTAATTTGTGTTTATCCATTTGTACCTACATCAGTAGGAATATTATTGGTAACAGTTCCCCCTTCATTAGAATATGTGCTTCCGGTTTCAAAATATATTCCGCCCCCTCTATAGCTGGCAGTATTATTAATTATCTGCCCATTCTTTAGAGTAAATGTACTTCCAATATCATTTTCAGATGCTTTCCATAATATGATTCCACCACCAGAACAGTTATTAGCGGTATTACCAGAAATTTCGCCACCATTCATGATCATATCTGCAGAGGCAACGACAACTCCGCCGCCACTACCTCCGCGAGCTTGATTATTTATAATTTTAGCCCCATCAATATTTAATGTGGAATAATAGGCACCACTACCACCACCAGTATCTGCACTAGAAATATTATTTTGAATAGTCGTTTCTTCATTTAAATTTAAAGTAGCGTACATTACACTTACTAAATTAAAATTGACTTCTTTATTTTGACCATCAAAAGTAATATTGGTCATAGTAACTTCACCAGCTGTTATCATTAAAAGATATTGATTTGTTTGTCCTCTTAATAGTGAATTTACTTCTGTATCTTCTGATGTTAGAGTTATTTTTTTATCTTGATCAAAATCTATTGATTCATCAATTATTAAATCATCCATAACATAAATTGTTGCTTCTGAAGCTGCAAAGTCATATGCTTTGCTTATGGTCTGATATGGATTATCTTTAGTTCCTTTTCCGGTTTCATCATTTCCTGCATTAGAAACATATATATTAGTCTTTGAATAAACATTTCCTTTAGTCGTTATGCTTATATTTGTACTAAAAGCTGCATAACCGGCGGTCATTATAAACAATAAACAAATGCTAGTTATGATAATTATTTTTCCTTGCTTACTTCGTCTTCTACTTTTATGTCTCCCCATAATTATGTCTCCCCATAATTATGTCTCCTTATCTTATATTTGCCTCGCATATCATATTTCCATATTTATTATACTGGTTACATAGCCGATAGTCAAGCAACTAGTGACATTGATATGATAAATTTAGAGGAGTATTGGCAATGATAAAAATAGAAAAGGTAAAAGTTGAACATGGCTATTATTTATTTAAATTGAAGAAACTTTTAGATGACAAAAATATAAGTATTAATAAACTTATGCGTGATACTAATACAGACTTTAAGGTTATAAAAAGAATAATGGAAGGTGATATCGCAAGAATAGATATAACTGTTTTAGCTAGATTATGTGACTATTTAGAATGCGATATTACAGATATATTTGAATATATAAGGTATATAATTCTTCTTATTAAAATTAATATAAATTGAATGGACTTCTTTTATTACTTTTGATAAAATAGTGTAGTAAAGGAAGTTGGTTTTATGAAGAAAAGAAAATTAAGTAAGAAAAAAATTATTATTTTAGCTGTTATATTAGTAATAATTTTATTAATAATAGCCTTAGTAATTTATTTAAATACAAGAATAGTCGATGATAATAGTGGTTTTACGTTAAAAGATAATTTAAAAGCTGAAGTTTATAGCGATGTACAAGCTCAAGATTTTATTGATAAAATTGAAGGCGATATTATAGAAGACCCTAGAATTGATACAAATGAACTCGGTGAAAGGGAAGTTTCTTTTATTTATTTAAATAGTGACAATCAAAAAAGAAGAGGAACTTTTGAAATAAAAGTGGTTGATACCGAAAACCCTTTAGTTTGGATAAACCGTAGTTACAGTACACCCGTAGGTGAAGATTTAGATTTAGAAAATACCGTTATGTGTGTAGATAACTATGATAATAAACCAACTTGTAAAGTAAAGGGAGACTATGATATAAATACTCCGGGCACTTATAATCTTTCTTTTGTCGCTACTGATAGTAGTGATAACAGCGCTAAATATAGTTTTAATTTAATTGTCTATGATAACAGTGCGAGTGAAGACACTAGTGATGAAACCAATGAAACAAATACAGCCGAGAATACAGAATCTGTAGAATTATCAGGCACCAACTTTAGCGATGTTTTAGAAAAGCATAAAACTGATAATACGGAAGTGGGAATTGATGTTTCTCGTCACCAGGGAGAAGTTAATTTTAAAAAAGTAAAAAATGCGGGGGCTACTTTTGTAATGATTAGAGTTGGTTACCAAAATGGCGTAGGTGGTGAATACGAATTAGATCAATATTTTGAAGAAAATATAAAAAAAGCTTTAAAGAATAATCTTAAAGTAGGTATTTATTTTTATTCTTATGCCGACAGTGAAAAAGAAGCCACTAAACAAGCTAAATGGGTTATTAAACAAATAAAAGATTATGATATAAGTTTGCCAGTGGTTTTTGATTTTGAAAGCTTTAATGATTTTAATGAGATGGAACTTAGTATTTTTGGTTTGAATGAAGTTGCTGACAGTTTTATTGATACTTTAGAAAATGCGGGTTATGAAGGTATGCTTTATGGTAGTAAAAATTATTTAAATTCAATCTGGAAATATCATACCGAAGAAGTATGGCTTGCCCATTACACTGATGAAACTGATTATGATGGTGATTATAGAATGTGGCAGTTATGTGATGATGGTATAATCGATGGTATTGATGGATATGTTGATATAGATGTACTATATAAATAAGTTATTAGAAAATTAATTATTTGAAATAATTGATTTTTTTGATTTATTATTATATGATATAAAGAGTTAAGGAAGTGATTATATGAGTTTAACAGCTGGTATTGTAGGACTACCTAATGTTGGGAAGTCGACTTTATTTAATGCGATTACAAAGCAACATATTTTAGCGGCAAATTATCCTTTTGCGACAATTGAACCAAATGTTGGAATGGTTAATGTTCCTGATAAAAGAGTAGATTTTTTAGAAAAATTATATAACCCGAAAAAAACAATTTACGCGACTTTTGAATTTACCGATATTGCGGGTCTTGTCGAAGGCGCTTCTAAAGGAGAAGGTCTTGGGAATAAGTTTTTATCACATATTAGAGAAGTTGATGCGATTTGTGAAGTTGTAAGGTGTTTTGATAATGGAAATATTACTCATGTAAATGGTAATATTGATCCGGTGAGAGATGCGGAGATTATTAATTTAGAGCTTATTTTCGCGGATCTTGAAGTTGTAGAAAATAGATTAAATAAAGTAGGAAAAAAGAGTAGACTTTCTAATGATAAAGAAGCTTTAAAAGAAGTAGAGCTTTTAGAAAAAGTTAAAGAAACACTATTAAATAATAAAGCTATAAGAACATTGGACTTAACTGAAGAGGAAGTAAAAACTTTAAAACCATTTAATTTTTTAACAATAAAACCAATTATTTATGTGGCTAATGTTGACGAAAATGAAATAGGAATGGATAATGAATATGTTAAAATTTTAAAAGAGTATGCCAAAAAAGAAGGTTCGTCAGTCGTAGTAATTAGTGCGAAAATTGAAGAAGAACTTTCAGAGCTAGAAGAAGATGAAAAATTAGAATTTTTAAAAGATATGGGCATCACTGAAAGCGGCTTAGATAGATTAATAAAAGCGTCTTATAAACTTTTGGGACTTTCTACTTATTTAACCGCTGGAACTGATGAAGTTAGAGCGTGGACTTACAGACAAGGTATGAACGCGCCAGAATGTGCAGGTATTATTCATACTGATTTTGAAAAAGGATTTATTAAAGCCGAAATTATGAGCTTTGAAGATTTAGAAAAATATGGCACAGAACTTAAAGTAAGAGAAAATGGTAAAATGCGTCTTGAAGGAAAAGATTATGTTATGCAAGACGGTGATATTTGTCATTTTAGATTTAATGTTTAAAAACAGTAAAAAAAGACATATTAATAATGGTGATTAATATGCTTTTTTAATATAAAATTATATTTTATTTTTTTGTAATATATTTTTGATTACTAGCACGAATATGATTTTTATTTGTGTATTCTAATAAATTTTCGTTTATCAAAGGTTTTAAAATTTTATTATTAACATAATTTCTTGATTTTAAATTTAAATGTTCTCTGATTTCTTTAGCGTTTTTTGGTGTATCACAAAAAGCTAAAACTAGTTGTTTATATTTATTAATCATTATATTTTGTTGTCCATTAACTTGCTCACTAACTTGCTCACTAACTTGCTCACTAACCTGACTACTAGTATTTCTAAATATAACTTTAAAGCTACCTCTTTCTTCATAAAATTCAGGATCGGGCAAATTATATTTTTCCATTTCTCTTTTCATAGTTGGAATACCAGAATGTCTATTTTCAATTACTGAACCCTTTTCTTCTAATATTCTAACGATATTAGGGTTTCTAGCTTCCATAATAGTATCAGTGCCTAATTTTTCTAATTTATTTGTACCATATAAAGCACCAGGGTTTAATATTTCAATGCGGTCTTCATACATGTATACAGAAATATAAGCATTTTCTGTTTGAGTACTATAATCTCTATGAATAAGGGCGTTAGCAACAGCCTCTCTAAGAGCTTCAATTGGATATTCGGTTCTATCAAATCTTTTACCATTTTCATCAATGATTACACTCGTTTTCATATTTCTTCTCAAAAAATTCATAGTACCTGTGAGCATTTCTTCGATAGTTCCTTCAATTCTTTTGTTATCGATAAAACGTTCTCCTAAAGTTCCCGTTTCACCTAATTTTGTCCCTGGAACCACAACACAAGCTACAAAGAGTTGGGGGTAATAGCTCTGTGGAAATTCTCCAAAAATAAGTGTTCCGGCTAAAGTTGGGTATACTTGATTGTCGGCAGTGTCTGTTATCGCACATAATTTTAAATTTTTTTCAAAAGAGTTTTTAGCAAAATTAGGTCTATCTATTTTTATTTTTTCAATATACTCTTTTAAAGTATCTATATTTAAATCATCAATAGAAGAATTTTTATTTGGCCTTTTGTCTTCAATTATATGGTCGTTATAGCTTTGCATGGCATAAATTTCATAGTCAGTCATTATTAAATCACTATCGCCAACTCTAGTATATGAGCCACCTTTAAGGCCTCTGGGTTTATAATAACACGGCTTTTTGTTTTGTGGTAATTCATTTACTTTGACAGCTAATATGTTTTTATTTTCAAATTCCATTGGAAGAATTTCCGCTCTGATTTTCGGTTCCATAGCGTCACTACATAATGAGGAAATTTGTTTTTGCAAATCTTTAATGTCATAAACATTTTCAGTAGCAAAGTTATTTTCTTCATCTATGCCAAATATAATTATGCCACCACTTTTATTGGCAAAACTTGAAAAAGTGTCATAACATTTTTTAGGAAAACCATTACTAGCGGTTTTTACTTCAATAGTACTAGTTTCACTATTATATTTTCTAATTTCCTTAATTGCCTGAATAACATCATTTTGTTCCATGCAAGACACCTCCATTAATTTTATTATACATTACTTTATTATAATATTTGTCAAAAAATAATATTTTTTAATAAAAACAGTAAAAAAAGACATATTAATAATGGTGATTGATATGTACTTACTAAACTGTTTTTTTATTTATAGTATTTTAGGTTTTTTAGCTGAAAGTATAATTTCTTTTCTTTTCGGCGGGAGTTTTTCGAGTGGAATTTTATTTGGACCTTGGACGCCGGTATATGGACTTGGTGCCGTATTAATAATTGCTATTTCTGAAAAACTATTTAAGAATCTTCATATGCATAGATTTATAGAAACAATTATTGTTTTTTTTGTCGTTGCAATTACATTAAGTGCTTTAGAGTGGTTAGGTGGTATATTAATAGAAATGATATTTGGTACAACTTTTTGGGATTATAGTGATCAAAAGTTTAATATTGGTAAATACATATCTTTAGAAATGACATTATTATGGGGTGTTATGAGTATTATATTTATTTATATAATTAGACCTATTTTAGATCCACTAGTTAAAAGAATACCAAAGTGGCTGACAATTATTTTAAGTATTTTATTTATAATTGATATAATAATGACATTTTTAGTTGGGTTAAAGGTAATTTAAAAAGCATAAAAAGCGTTTTTTTTAATAAATTTAATAAGGAATAAATATTTACAAAGTAAAAAAAATCTGTTATAATCTTTACCGAGTATGAATTTACTCCTTGCTTTGAAAAAAGCCAGAAGACCATAAGGAGGTGTAATAATGAGAAAGTATGAAATTATGTTTATCGTTAGACCTACTTTAAGTGAAGAGGACACTAAAAAAGTTATTACTGATTTTGAAAAAGTATTAACTAGTAATGGTGCGAAAGTAGTAGGTAAAAAAGATATGGGACAAAGAGATTTAGCTTACGAAATAAAAAAATTCAAAAGCGGTTACTACTATTTGTTTAATATCGAAGCAAATAATGATGAAGCAATTAAGGAATTTGATCGTTTAGCTTTAATTAGCAAAGATATAATTCGTCACTTAATTACAAGAGAAGAAGATTAAGAAAAGAGGTACATTTATGAATTGTGTTAATTTAGTTGGCAGATTAACGGCCAAACCAGAACTCAGATATACAGGATCAAATATTCCTTATGTTAGATTTACCGTAGCGGCTAGTCGTGGATATAATAGCCAGCAAGGACAACCTAATACAGATTTCATTGGTTGTATTGCTTGGCGTCGTAGCGCAGAAAATATTGTGAATTATTTAGATAAAGGTAGTATGGTTTCAGTACAAGGTTATATCCAAACCGGTAGTTTTACCGATAAGGATGGTAATAGAAGATATACTACTGATGTGGTTGCCGATAATGTACAGTTTTTAAGTAGCCGTTCAAATTCAAATGGTGGTAATACTGGTAATGCTCCAGAACCAACACCATATGATTATGAACCGGCTCAAAATACTGTTAATGTCGATGATGATCCTTTCGCTGATTTTGGTGATAATGTATCAATTGATGATAATTTTTTAGACTAAAAGGAGGATTAAAATGGCAGAATATCGTAAAAAGAAAAAAAAGATATGTCAAATGTGTGCTGGTAAATCAGTAGACTATAAAGATGTAGATATTATTAAAAAATATATAAGTGCCGATAAAGGTAAAATTTTACCTAGAAGAGTAACTGGTGCTTGTTCTAAACATCAAAGACATATTGCTAATGAAGTTAAAAAAGCTCGTTTTATGGCTTTAATACCTTTTGTAAAATAAAGGTATTTTTTTGTTAAATAAAAAAACATGCAAGATAACATGTAAGATAACGTGTAAGATAAATAAAAAAACCTTAAGGCTTAGTTATTAAAAAGTTAACTAAATCTTGAGGTTTTTTATTACCATAAATTATTTCATCAATTAAATTAATAATTGGCATATCAACATTTTTGTCTTCAACAAGGTCATTAATAGATTTTAAAGTGTATAATCCTTCAATGGTTGTATTTTCTATATAATCATTAATTTCTTTATTACTTGCACCACTACCAATTAAATAGCCAAATGAATAGTTTCTACTTTTAGGACTAGTGGCTGTTAATAATAAATCACCAAAGCCGGCAAAGGAAGTAATTGTGCTTCCGTCACCACCTAAACCTTTAATGAGTTCTTTAATATCATGAATAGATTCTGTTATAAACATTGCAGAGGTTGATTCTGGCATTTTCATACCATCTAAAATACCAGATGCAATGGCTATAACATTTTTAATACTACCACATATTTCAACGCCAACAATATCGCTACAAACTCTAAGCTTAAAGTGTTCATTACTAAAAGCATTTAATACAAGTTCAGTAGTTTTTTTATTCATACAAGCTAAAGTAAGACCGATAGGGACTTTTTTTGCCACATCAACAGCAAATGAAGGACCAGATATAACGGCAATATTATTGGTTTCTAATATTTTTTCAACTATTTCACTAATAAGTAGACAGCTTTCTTGTTCAATACCTTTAGAGGCAATAACAATTGGTTTATCCTTAATATATTCTTTAGCTTTTTTTAAAGTATTAGAAATAAAAGCAGTTGGAACTGCAATTAAAATTAAATCGGCATTATTGCTAGCCTCTTTAATATCGCTTGTATATTTAATGCTACTGGGTAACACAACATCAGGTAGTTTTGGAGCAACATGCGTTTTATTTAAAGTGTCTGCTTCTTCTTTAAAAGCGGTCCAACTAACTACTTCATGACCATTTTCATTTAAAATAATTGATAAGGCAGAGCCATAAGCCCCGCATCCTAATACACATACTTTCATTTTCATCACCGTATTTAATTATATATAATAATTTTGATTAGCGCAAGTTAAACATCTTTTCTTTTTAAATCTTTTAAAGTAAACTTTTCTCCATCTTTATTATCAACAAAGTAAATAGAAAAACCACATTCATCAGCAATTTTTTGAATAACATCAAAAGTGGGTTGTCTATTATTAGTTTCATACTGGGAAACAGTATTACTTTTAACTTTTAATATTTTCGCAATATGGTCCTGTTTTAAATTATTTTTTTTACGCATGTATTTTAAAGCTTTACCTATCATAATATCACCACAAATAATTTTCTCATTTTGTGACGAAAAATGCTTGACTACTCACATTTTGTGATGTTATAATTAATATAGATAAAAACTAGTTGC
>CALVRP010000104.1 GCA_944358665.1 uncultured Bacilli bacterium | reverse complement strand
GGAAAAAGAGTAAGTTTATTAGGTAAAGTAAGAACAAGGCTCTCTGCTGTTAGAGCAAGTATGTTTGTGACTAGATCTAGGGAAAATTCTAGAAAAAAATTAGAAAGTAAAATGAAGGAAATATTGGAAGAAATTTCTGGATATGAAACAAATATAGAACATGCTCAAAAACAATATTTCCAAGTTTCAAGTGAAGGTACTGTAGATGATACGTTAACTACCCATTATCAAGGAATAATAAATGATAATCAAGATAAATTATATAGAGCACAAGCAAAATTGGCTAAATTACAAAAAAATGTAGACCGTTTAGATGATAAAGACGCAGATTATTATGAATTTGTTGTTTCTGATCGTATTAGAAAACATTATCGTAGTTTTGGTGATCCTATCCATAATGAAATGCAAAAGAAAAGGAGACTTGCCAGTTACTTTGTTAACGGTGCATTTGAGTTCGGTGATAAAATAATTGATGTTAGAAGAAAAGCAGATCAAAAGACTTATGTTCAGATAATGAGAGAGTTTGAAAAGACTGAAGATTCTTATGGAATGAATTATGCTCGTTCTCTTGAAAGCGTTGGAATAGCCACGGTTGGATCAGATTTCATTAGGAAATACGTTTCCTTAAATAATGAGAATAGGGATATAATAAATGAAGAATTATCAAATATTTTTACTGAAAATGTTTATCCGTCATTTGTGAGTACCGCTGCTTTTGAAACATATCAAAATTCCTCTTTAGAAGATCAGGTACGTGCTTTGAGAAAGATAAGTTTGCCATCTCTTCGTCTTGAAATGGAAGATATGTTGGAACAGCAAAAGTTGAATCCGGTAAAAGAAGAACAAAAAGGTTTACCTGGTAAAGTTGAAGTTAATGAATCAGAAATAAATAAAGCATACACTGATGAACAAAAAGCTTGGGGAGCATCAGTTGATGATCCGGTAGTATCTAATGAAAAAAATGGTACTAAGGAATCTGAACAACCTACAACACCTATTGTAACTATCGAAAAAATCGATGAAAATGAAAAAGTAGAAACAAAAACAGATACAGAGCAAACTTTAGCGCCATCAGATATTGAAACTTCTAAGTCTGAAGAAAAAGATGAATATACTGTTGCTATGGAAGTGGCTCAAACAAAACAAGATGAAATAAAACAAAAAATGTCTGATGTTCGTAATAAATTTGAAAGAAAAGTGCAAGATGCTGCAGTTTTCTATCAAAATGATCCTGATGCTATTTATAGTATAAGGGAGGCTAATGCGGCAGAATTGAATGAAGAGTTAAATAATTTGGAAGAACAATTAGTAGCAGCTAGACAAGAAGAACATGATGCGTTTATGGCTCGACGCCAAGAGAAAATAGAAGCTGATAAAAAAGCTAGGGAAGAAAGAATTAATGAGTTAAATAAAAAAGCAAAAGAAAAATGGGAAGAACAGCAATATACCAAAGAAGTTGATGAAGCAAAAGCAGTTTTATCTCATTTAGAGACAAGTACAGGAACATATGATGTTACTGGTATGACTGATGAAGAAATTTTAGAAACATATAATAGTATTAAAAACTCTCCAAGTATGGAGGAAAGAATCGAAAACGCTAAAATAGCTGCTGAAAATGATAAAGTGGCAGAAGAACCAATAATTTCTGAGGTTCAAGAAGAATCAACAATTGAAACATCTGAGGTTGCTAATGATGATCTTACAAATAAACCAGAAGACGAGAATACGGTATCAGAACCTGTTCAAGTAACTTCTAAAGAACCTGAGTTAAAAGGTTTAGATGAAGATGATTTAGATAAACTTGCTGACAGGGCAAATGAACAAAGCAATGAGCAAGCTATTCAGGCGCAAGAAATTATGGATAAATTTGGTGTTTCAGAAGAACAAGCAAAATCAGCTCTTCAAGATCCAGTCATTATGCAAGTAATTGAACAAACATATGGTAACCCTTCTGCTGAAAAATCAGAATCAAAAACAAGATAAATAATGACCAAGCTTAGCTTGGTTTTTGTTTGAATTTATTGACTTTTATGCTAAAAATAGGTAAAATTTTATATGGAGTGATAATATGATACAAAAACCAAAAGGAACTTATGACATTTTAGGTAATGAGTCAGGGGAAATTTTATATTTAAAAAAATTAATAGAATCATTAATGGATAAATATAATTACAAATATTATAAAACACCGACATTTGAATCTAGTGAATTATTTCATAGAGGTGTTGGGGAAACTACGGATATTGTCAATAAAGAAACTTATGATTTTAAAGATCGTGGAAATAGGGATATGACTTTAAGACCAGAAGGTACAGCTGGTATTGTAAGGTGTTTTATCGAAAATAAGTTATATGCTTTAGGAAAACCTTTAAAAGCTTGGTATTTGGGTTCAATGTTCCGTTATGAACGTCCGCAAGCTGGTAGAAACCGTGAATTTATGCAATTTGGGGTGGAAGCATTTGGTTCTAATGATCCTATGCTTGATGCTGAAGTTATAAGTATTATAGTTAATTTATTTAAACTTTTAGGTTTGAAAGGTATTAAAGTTAATATTAATAGTTTGGGTGATAGAGAATCTAGAGAAAATTATCGTAAAGCTTTACTTGAATATTTTAAACCTTATTTAAATAATTTATGTGATGATTGCCGAAATAGATATGAAAAAAATCCTTTAAGAATATTAGATTGTAAAGTTGATAGTAAAAAAGAAATAATGAAAAATGCCCCTAAGCTTACTGACTATTTAAACGAAGAAAGTAAGAGACATTTTGAAATGGTTCAAAAATATTTAGACAGTATGGATATTGAATATGTTGTTAATCCAAATATTGTAAGAGGACTTGATTATTATACACATACAGTATTTGAAGTAGAAGCGGATATTAAAAACTTTGGCAGTCAAAATGTTTTAGGTGCGGGTGGAAGATATGATCATTTAGTTGAAACAATTGGTGGGCCTTCAACGCCTGGCGTTGGCTTTGCTATTGGAATTGAAAGATTACTTCTGGCACTTAAAGCTGAGGGTATTGATATTAATGAAGAAAAAGAACTTGATGTTTATGCTTTTAGTACTAGTTCTAATGAAAAACCATATTTAATAAATACTGTTAATATGCTTAGGATGAATGGATTTAATGTTGAAGCTGATTTTATGGATAGAAATATGAAAAATAACTTTAAACATGCTGATAAATTAAAAGCTAAATTTATTATTATTATTGGTTCAGATGAAGTGGAAAATAATATTATTACCATAAAAAACAACACTACAAAAGAAGAATTTAAAGTTAAAAAAGATAATATTGTAGAATTTTTAGATAGTAAAATGGGTGATGAATAGATGAAAGTGGATAATACAAAATATAATATAAATAATGTTGGCCAGGATGTTACCCTTAAAGGATGGGTTCAGAAAAAAAGAGATTTAGGCGGATTAGTATTTATTGATTTAAGGGATCGCAGTGGCTTAATTCAATTAGTAATTAATCCATCTTCCGCGGCATATGATAATGCTTTAACTTTAAAAAGCGAATATGTTATTGAAGTGAATGGAAAAATTACTAAAAGAGAAAAAGCTAATCCTAATCTTAAAACAGGTGAAATTGAAGTTGAAGTTAGTGAATTAAAAATATTAAATACTTCTAAAGAACTTCCTTTTGAAATTGATAAAACTACAGCATTAGAAGAAACTCGGCTTAAATATCGTTATTTAGATTTGAGAAGAGAAAACTTAAAAAATAATATTATGACTAAGCATAAAATTATGCAAAGTACAAGAAGTTATTTAAATAGTCAAGATTTTCTAGAAATTGAAACGCCTATTTTATGTAAAAGCACTCCAGAAGGTGCAAGAGATTATTTAGTACCATCTAGAGTAAATAAAGGTAAATTTTACGCATTACCACAATCGCCACAACTATTTAAACAACTATTAATGGTATCAGGTTTTGAAAAATATTATCAAATTGCGCGTTGTTTTAGAGATGAAGATTTAAGGGCTGATAGACACCCAGAATTCACACAAATAGACTTAGAAATGAGCTTTATTAATGAAGAAGATGTTATGAATTTAACTGAAGGTTTACTTTCTAAAATATTTAAAGATGGTAAAGGGATTGACGTTAAGCTTCCGATTAAACGAATGACTTATGAAGACGCTATTAATTTTTACGGTAGTGATAAACCTGACCTAAGATTTGATATGCGAATTGAAGATATTACTGAAATTTTAGGACAATCAGCCGAAATGTTTGCGAAAACGATAAATGATGGTGGCATTATTAATTCCATTGTTGTTAAAGGTGGGGCTGATAAATATTCTAGAAAAGATATTGATAAGTTAACAGATTATGTGAAGACTTATAGAGCTAGTGGTTTAGCATTCTTAAAATATAATGAAGGATTTACTGGTAGTATTGCTAAATTTGTTGATGAGAATCGCGCTTTTAGTTTAAAAGAACGTTTGAATTTAGAAAATAATGATTTAATTTTGATTATCTTTGGTAATAAAAAGATAGTTAAAACATCTTTAGGGGCTTTAAGATTAAAAGTAGCTAAAGACCTAGATTTAATTCCTAAGAATGTTTATAAATTTTTATGGGTTACAGACTTCCCAATGTTTGAATATAGTGAAGAAGAAGGTCGCTTTCTAGCTTGTCATCATCCGTTTACAATGCCAAAAGATATTAATACTATTTCTGATAAAGAACATGCTTTAGCAAAAGCTTATGATATTGTGTTAAATGGTTATGAAATAGGTGGTGGAAGCATTAGGATAAATGAGCCAGAAATGCAAGAAACTGTTTTAGAAGAATTAGGCTTTACTAAAAAGCAAGCTGAAGAGAATTTTGGTTTCTTATTAGAAGCCTTAACGTTTGGGGCGCCACCTCATGGCGGACTTGCTTTAGGGCTAGAAAGGCTTACCATGATTTTATGTGATACTGAAAATATTCGTGATGTTATTGCCTTTCCAAAAACAACAAGTGCTTCTTGTTTAATGAGCGGAGCGCCTGACACGGTAAAAGAGGAAAGTTTAAAAGAACTACATATAAAAACAGCTTGAAAGGAATAAATAATGGAAAAAGAAGCAGTAGAAAAAGAAAAGCAAAATGTTTCAAGAATTGTTTTACTTCCAACACAGGAAGTAAATGGTTTATCAGCTAACTTACAAGCAACAATCAAAATGGCAACGGTAAAGCAAGATTATAAAGATACCTTTATTGATGTTAGTATTCTCTATCCATTAATTAAAGATGATGCTATGCTATTAATGGAATTTTATGACTTGTTTTATAAATCAGAGAAAAATAGAAAAAGCCGTTAAAATAATGGCTTTTTATCATATAATAATTAAAATAAAATATCTTGTTTTGTTTTTGAATAAATATATGTTATACTATTAACGTTAAAGCAAACAGGTGATAAAATGAAAAAATATAGGGAAGTTGAAAAGAGTATTATTAAAAAATACCGTAAAGAAATTTGGAGCAAATTTGTTAAAGCAGTTAAGGATTATAAACTTATTAATGAAAATGATAAAATTGCGGTATGTATGAGTGGTGGTAAAGATTCTTTTTTACTAGCTAAATGTTTGGAGGAACTTCAAAGACATGGTATTTTTAAATTTGGCTTAGAATTTATTATTATGGATCCTGGTTATACGAATGATGTTTTAAAACAAATAAAAAATAATTTAGAATTATTAAATATTAATGCCCATATTTTTAAAGCTCCCATTTTTTCTTATACGGATACTTTAGAAAATCCTTGCTATTTATGTGCGAAAATGCGTAGAGGTTATTTGTATAATTATGCTAAAAAGCTAGGATGTAATAAAATTGCTTTAGGGCATCATTTTAATGATGTGATTGAAACTATTATGCTTAATCTAATTTATAGCGGCAAATATGCTAGTATGATGCCCAAGTTAAAAAGTACTAATTATGAAAATATGGAACTAATTAGACCACTTTACTTAGTTAAAGAAGATGATATTAAGGGTTGGGCTAAATATAATGATTTAACCTTTATTGGCTGTGCTTGTAAAGTGACTAAAAAAGACATTGGTAAAAGGCAAGAGATAAAAGAACTTATTAAAAGATTAAAAGAATATAATCCAGATGCTGATAAATGTATTTTTACATCAGCTAGTAATGTTAATTTAAATACTATAATTAAGTATAAAAAAGGTGGTGAAGTTCATAGTTTTTTAGATGACTATTAAAATTATTGTCTTTTTTTGTAAAATAATTTTTGCTCAAAGTGTAAAATAAAAATTGCTTTTTTTGTAAAATAATTTTTGCTTAAAGTGTAAAGTGAAAATTTTTTTGGTAGCTTTTTCTTTGAAAACAAAGAAAAATATGTTATTATCAGATTAGCTTAAAAATAGAAGATGGAGAATCTTTATGAAGAGGTATGTTGTTTTATTTGAAAAAATGTTTTTAATATTTTTTGTGTTTTCATGTTTAGGTTGGATTTATGAAGTATTATTGTATTTGATAAGAGATAATGAATTTGTGAATCGGGGGTTTTTAGTTGGCCCTTATTTACCTATATATGGTTTTGGTGCTTTGATTTTATATTATTTACTATGGAATTTTATAAAAAAGAAACATAAAATAGGAAAAGTGAATATTAATATAATTTTAGTGTTTGTTATTATATTTATTGTTACTACTTTCGTTGAGTATGTTTCTCATTATTTTTTAGATACATATTTTGGAATAATATTGTGGGATTATTCTGATGACTTTTTAAACATTAATGGACGAGTTTGTTTTGAAGCAAGTAGGAATTTTGCTATTGGTGGTACTTTCTCATTATATTGTATTCAACCTTTGATTGAGCGATTTGTTACAAAATTTAACAATAAAAAGTTTTATCATATAATTATAGGAATTTTATTTTTAATAATGCTTGCTGATTTTTTGATAAAAATATTTTAAAAATAATGTATATAATGAGGTGTAAAATTATTTGCTATATTTTTCCTATGTAAATATCGATGCAAATTTCGACATTGTTCTTGTTTTAATAAGGATTTTATATTATAATGATACATAGTGGAGGGTAAGGAAAATGGCAAAGAAGAAAAAGAGAAAAGAGACAAAAAAGACGCCTTCTTATAGTATAGAACTTAAAGGTATTGTATTAATTTTAATTGCAATTATTGGATGTTGTCCATTTGGAATTGTTGCTAGTTTAATAAAAGGGTTTGCTGGTTTTTTAGTTGGTGTATGGTATATTGTTTTATTAATTGCAGTAGGTGTAATTGGTGTATATATGATGGTAAAGCGCGAAAAACCAGATTTTTTAACGTCTAAATTAATTGGACTTTATATTTTGTCATTAGGAGTTTTAATTCTATCACATACTGGTTATATTGAAAATTTAAATAAAGATGGTATAACTGATTTTGCGGTATTAGAAGAAACTGTTAATAATTTGATGGGGTTTGTTAATGGTCAGATAGAACTTCAAGGTGGCGGAATGATTGGGGCGATATTCGCCGTATTATTTGTCGATCTTTTAACTTTAGACGGAGCTAGAGTTGTATGTATTGCTTTAATTATTTGTGGCCTTATTATGTTTACTGGAGTATCTATTTATGATGTTGTGACTAACTTAAAAGAAAAAGCTGCTAAAGCAAGAGAAAATAGATTAAATAAGGCTGCTGAAAGAGCAGCTGCGGAAGCTGAAGAGGAGTATGAGGAAGAAGCTGATAAAGAGGTTGTTATATCAGCACCTAAAGAACTTCCACAAGCGCCAGAAAATAAGCCGGTAGAAGCAATGGTGGAAACGATGGATCTTAAAGGATATAAATTACCACCAATGGGACTTTTAGTTAGGACTAAAGAGAAAAAAGGTACTGCTAAAGAAAATGCGGAAGCTATTAAGAATGTTGTTAAAAAGTTAGAAAAAGTACTTCATGATTTTAATATTGAAGGAAAAGTAGTTGCCGCTAACATCGGACCTGCGGTTACGCAATATGAAGTTGAATTAAAAAGTGGAACGAAAGTTAGTAAGATAAATAGTATTAATAAAGAGATTGCACTAGAATTAGAAGCTAAAGATGTCCGTATCCAGGCTCCAATTCCTGGCAAAAAAACCGTTGGTGTGGAAATACCTAATAAGGTTGTTAGTCCAGTATCTGCTAGAGAAATATTAGAAGCCGTTCCTGGTAAATATGCGGGTAGTAAATTATTAGTAGCTTTAGGTAAAAGTATTATGGGCGATCCGACATGGTGTGAAATTGATAAAACTCCGCATTTATTGGTTGCAGGATCAACCGGTAGTGGTAAATCAGTTTGTATCAATAGTATGATTGTTTCTTTACTAATGCGAACAAAACCTGATGAAGTGAAGCTTGTTTTAGTTGATCCTAAGAAAGTTGAGCTTTCAATGTATAATGGAATTCCGCATTTACTTACTCCAGTAGTTACTGATCCTAAAAAAGCTAATATTGTTCTTAAAAAAATTGTGCAAATAATGGAAGATAGATATGATTTGTTTGAAGGAAGCAAAACCAAAAATATTGCCGGTTATAATGCTTATGTTGATAAGAAGAACGAAAAGTTAGGCGAGGATGA
>CALVRP010000103.1 GCA_944358665.1 uncultured Bacilli bacterium | reverse complement strand
CAAAATTCAATTCTAATCGGATTATCCGCATTAATTGGGAAAACATCTAAGACATAACCACGAACAGCCATTTCACCAGTCATATTAACCATACTCTGTCTTTTATAACCAATTGAAAATAATTTCTTAACAATAGAGTCCATACTATACTCTTTTTCTTTTTCTAAAATAATTTTACTGTCTGCAAATTTTTCTTTACTTGGTAAAAATCTTAAATACCCCATTAAATTAGTAATAATAATACCACTATCATTTAAAAAATCATTCATGGTTTCTAATCTGGTAATTTTAAATTCTGGAGAGGCGGCAATAGCTTCACTAGTTAAAAAATCATCCATGGGAAAAAGCCATACTTTATCGGTATAGCATCTAATCATATTATATAACTTTCCAGCTTGATGAAGGTTTGAAGTTACTACAATAATTGATTTTTTTTCTTTTTTATACTTATTATAAATGTATAAGCTTTTAAGAGATGTATTCAAACCATTTATTTGAGTAGCTGATACTTCATCAAACAAAGTATCAAATATATTCATATTAATCCCCCGCTTTGTTCTTCTTATTATATTTATTCATTAAATTATCAAATGACATATTTAAGTAATCCATGATAATATTTTCCGCTTCATCATTGACTTTATTAATTAATTTAAGTTCTTCTTTCGGAACACTACCGATAACATAATTTATTTTATCTATATTTTTGTTATTAGAAATACCTA
This sequence comes from uncultured Bacilli bacterium, assembly GCA_944358665.1. Classification (GTDB taxonomy): domain Bacteria; phylum Bacillota_I; class Bacilli_A; order RF39; family UBA660; genus Coprosoma. The sequence continues at coordinate 16,700 of CALVRP010000103.1, read as the reverse complement.
TTTTTATTCTTTTGTATTCTTTTGTTTTTAAATGCCTTTCAATGTCCTTAAGACCATTATGACCAGCTGAAGAACCTTTGGCTTTTATTTTAATAGAACCAGCTGGTGTATCTAAGTCATCAACAATTACAAGTAAATTTTCCACAGGAATTTTATAAAACTGCATAAAACTATAAATAACTTCACCAGATAAATTTATATATTTTTGGGGTTTTAATAAAATGATTTTTTCAGCATTATAATTAAATTCTGTATATAATCCTCCAAACTTACTTTTATTAAATGTTAAATTTCTACTATTTGCGAAAGCATCGATAAAACGAAAACCTGCATTATGTCTTGTACTTTCGTACCCCTTTCCAGGATTACCAAGTCCAACAATTAATTTCATAAAATCACCTACTTTTTATGATATTCATTATATATTTCGCCCTTAGGGACATTTCGTTCTTTAGCGACTTTTTTTATGGCTTCATTTGTCTTTAGTCCATCTTCCATATAAAGCTTAACATGTTCTTTAATAGATAACATATCAAAGTTTTTAACTTCTTCACTTTTTTCCACAATAATAACAATCTCACCTTTTATATTAGATATTTCATTTATAACATCTTCGATATTACCTCTTATTATTTCTTCAAACTTTTTACTTATTTCCCGGGCTATAGCAATTTTTATGTTACCAAATATTTCTTTTATATTATTTAAAGTACCAGTTAATCTATGTGGTGATTCATAAAAAATTATAGGGAAAGTTATATTCTTTAAACTTTCTAGTTCTTTTTTTTGTTTACCACTTTTACTATTTAAAAAACCATAAAATAAAAATCTATCCGTACTAAAACCACTCATTACCATGGCCGGTACAAATGCTGTTGCTCCGGGCAAACAAACAACATTAAATCTTTTAGCAATAACTTCTCTTATTAAAGAATAACCAGGGTCACTAATACCAGGGGTTCCTCTATCACTCACTAAAGATACTTTTTTTCCTTCTTTTAAAAAGTCTATTACTTTTTCTAAATTATTATTTTCATTAAATTTATGACTTGATATTAATTTAGCCCCATTAATATCATAGTATTTTAATAAAATTCCTGTTTCTCTAGTATCTTCTGAGAAAATTATATCTGAATCTTTTAAAATATTTATAGCTCTAATTGTTATATCTTCCATATTACCAATTGGCGTTGGTACTACATATAAAGTATTAGAACCATCATAACTTTTTTGATGCATTTTATCACCTACTTAAAATACTCTTGTACTTCTTTTGTATAATCACCATTTTCATCATGAGCATATAATGGTGGATATATCTTCAAACCTTTTTTACCATTTTTTGTGCCTTCTATTAGTAAAATATTTGCTTCTTTATTTTTCTTAGGGTAAACAAATCTTATTTTTTTAGGCTCAATATTATTATTTCTCATTGTTGTTAAAATATCAACTAATCTTTCTGGTCTATGAACTAAACTTACCACGCCATTGTTTTTGAGTAACTTCCTTGATATTTTCATAAGCTCTTCTAACGTTAATTTAACCTCATGACGAGCAATTGTTTTATAATCATTTTTATTAAGTTTAGATTCATCTTTAACCTCAAAAAATGGTGGATTACATGTAATGACATCAAAGGTTTCTGTTTCTAATTTATCTTTTAATTCTTTTATATCAGCATTAATAATACTTATTTGATCTTCCAAATTATTTAATTTTACCGACTCCCTTGCCATTTCATATACTGATTTTTGGATTTCAACACCAGTTATTTTCGCATCTGTTTTTGTTGATAATATTAAAGGAATAGGTGCATTACCACAACCAATATCTAATATATTTTTAATATTTTTATTTAAAGTCACAAAATTAGGTAGTAAGACTGAATCTAAAGAAAAATTAAACATTTCCGTATCTTGAACTATTTTCAAATCATTATAACCTAAAAGATAATTAGTTACTTTCATTTTTTATCAACCCAGGTAATTCCAATATCAGGAACTTCCACTTTATATTTTTGTCTTAATATATCAAGTCCAACCACTTTACCGATTCCTTCTGAAGTTTCTATTTCATCACCTATCTTATGCATATTTGCCCGGCAATCTTTATAACATTCATTCTCATATTTAAGACAACATAAAAGTCTTCCACATAAGCCATTTATTTTGCTAGGATTTAAGGCGATATTTTGATTTTTAGCCATATTAATAGAAACCGTATCTAATTCTTTTAAAAACCTCGCACAACATAATTTCTGACCACACTGACCATAACCGCCAATTTCTTTAGCCTTATCACGTGGTCCCACTTGTCTAAGCTCAATTCTGACTTTATATATAGCCGCTAAATCCTTGGCAAGTTTACGAAAATCAACCCGATTATCAGATAAAAATCGAAATATTAATTTATCACGGTCAAAGGTATATTCTGCATCAATAATATTCATATTCATTTCACTTTTTAGGACTAATTCTCGGCATTTTTTCAAAGCCAAAGCCGCATCTTTTAAATTCTTTCGATGATTATTGTAATCATCACGACTAGAAATTCTCACGACTTTTTTCAATTTACCTTTTATTTTATCTTCGGAAATATTTAAAGAAGGCTCTGCGACTTTACCAAATTTTAACCCTTGCTCAGTTTTAACAATAACAGTTATATTCTTTTTTAATTTATAGCCATTGGGATCAAAATAATATACTCGGCCATTTTTTTTAAAAGAGATTCCGACAACATTTATCATTATATTACCCCCTTTCAAGTTCAATTATAAGCTTGTCCATAAGTAAATTTGTATTCATATTAAACTTAATTTTTTCTTTATATTCTAACAGGATTTTCAATTTATGGCAAATGGTAATTATTGTATTTTTACTAGCTATTTCTTTAACTTCATTTTCGTAACTATAAAAGTATTCTAAAGGAATATTTAATAAGTAATTTAAAATATCTTTATAGCACATAATTAATATTTCAAAAGCTTGTACAAAATCTTCTTTATTTTTAATAGAAGTGTGCCATAATTTATTCATATATACAATGGTATCTAAATGATTATTTTCGTAATATTTTAGAAAATTAATAACTGCTTTTATTTGTTCTAATTTTTCTTCTGATAATTCTTCTTCATTATATAAAATAAGGCCTAAAGCTTTTTCAGTACTTTCTACATTATCTATTTTTAAATAGGGTTTTAAACTAATTATTTGGCATCTTGAGATAATTGTTTCTAGCATCTGATAAATATTATCAGTTACTAATACCGCAATAATATTTTCTTCAGGTTCTTCCAAAAATTTTAATATTGAATTAGCAGCAGATTGATTTAACTTTTCAGCTTCTAAAATAATATAAATTTTTTTATTACCAATTAAAGCTTTACGATTAAACTCTTCCATCATTTCTAATAATTGTTCTTTTTTAATCCATAAACCATCTGGTTTTATAACTTTTACTTCGGGAAAATTATCACTATCAATCATCTTACATATTTGGCATTCCTCACAGCCAGAATTATCGATATTTTTATTAGGACATAAAAGCGATTTAACAAAAGAAAATACTAAAGGAATACTATTGTAATAACCATTAGTCTCAAATAAATAAGCATGAGATGTTTTGTTATTTTCAATAGTATTTTTTAGTATTTGATAAGTAATTGGTTGTTCCTCTTTGTAATCTATTAGCATACTTCCTCCTAATATATAAATAATCTTATGATAATTAAAAATAATAGTCCTGGTACTTCGAATATCGATAAAATTATTACTGTAATAAAATTTATAGGAATCAAAGCTTCAGATGGTACAAGAAGATTATAACCATATAACATAAAAAAGCTAACAAGTATTCTTTTTAGTACTTTCGTAATCTTCGTTAGCATATTTCACCTCTATTATATTATATAGTTAATAAATATAATTATGAAATTTTCATTCTTCCATCTAAGGCAATACTTAAAGTAATTGGGTCAATATAATCAATATCCGCCCCCATTGGAATACCATAAGCTATTTTAGTTACCGTAACATCATATTTTTCTAATAACTTATTAATATAAAGTGCGGTTGTTTCACCTTCAACACTTGGTTTTATGGCTAAAATAACTTCTTTAATATTATCATTTTTTATTCTATCAACTAAACTCTTTAAATTAATATCTTCAGGATTTACCCCATCAAGAGGCGAAATTAATCCACCTAAAACATGATAAAGTCCATGAAAGGTTCCCATTTTTTCAAATAAAATTATATTTTGACTCTCTTCAACAACACATAAAACACTTGAATCACGCGTTTTATCTTGGCAAATATCACATAAATCATTTTCAGTTAAATTACCACATTTCGTGCAATTTTTAATTTTAGTTTTACTATCTTTTAAAGACGAAGAAAATAAATCAATAGTTTCTTCATTCAAATCAAGAACAGCTAAAGAAAGTCTTTCAGCTGTTTTCTCACCTATTCCTGGTAACTTTTTAAAACAATCTATTAGATTATTAATTGTATTAGGATAATTCATTAAAACATTCCTGGCATACCTTGTGTATATTTACCAAGTTTACTTTCAGTTTCTTTATCAACTTTTTTATTAGCTTCATTAGTCGCCACTAAAATCATATCTTCTAACATTTCTATTTCATCTTTATCAAGACTTTCAGCATCAATAGTAACTTTAGTTATTTCTTTAGTTCCTTTCATTTCAACGGTTACAAAAGATGAAGAACCAGTAAATGTTGAATTATCGATTTCCTCTTTTGCATCCATCATATCTTTCTGTAATTTTTTTGCTTGTTTCATCATTGCTTGTAAATTCATATTATCTTCCTTTCTAACTATATTCTATTATATCACCAAATAAAGATGATAGTTCATCTTTTTGACTACTAAAAATTTCTTCAAGTTTTATATCTTCTTTTTGATATACAAACTTTCTTAGTTTGCCATTAAATTCTTTTTTTATTTTTTCCCACTCTTCTTCACTAACCGCAATAACATTATAATGTTTACCACATACTTTTTCAATTGTTTTTTCTAACATAATTAAGTTTTCATTAAATAAATTAGATAAATGTCTTGTCTTATACATGAATATTAAATTTTCTTCGCTCGCGGCTTTTAAAGTACCATCCATGACCATTGATGCACTTTTTCCATAATCAGGGTCTAATAGTAATCCTTGAACTTTATCTAATATCTTTTTCATTTCTAATAAATGTCTTTTATTGAAATGAGCTAAAGTATTATCAATTCTAATTGTTTTTAACTTTTCCAATTTTTCATTATCGACTTTATCCACACTATTACCTAAAGCTGGATTATCTTCTTTTTTTATTTTTCTTTCTTTTTCAATAGGTTTCGATTCCTTTTTTACTGAAGTGGTTCCAGGATCTTTTTCCACAAGTTTAGATAAAGCTTCAGGTATGATTTTTGCTTGTGCTACTTCCGCATTTTCCCGGAAAATATTCTGTGAATTATTTTCTTTAGGTAAATTTAAATCATCTTTAGAAACCATTTTAATAACAGATAATTCAAGCATTAATTTAGGATTATTAGTAGTTTTCATATTTATTATACAATCATTTAATTCTTCAATATATTTAATAAGTAAATTACTAGTTATATTTATATCTTCATATAAGTCTGTATTATTATTTACTGTGGAAAAGTATTTTGGTGCTTTTTTATACATCAGTAAATCTCGCATAAATAAAATTATTTCTTCAGTTAATTTTACAAAGTTCTTGCCTTTAGAATTATAATTATCAAATGTTTTTAAAACATTTTCTAAATCATTTTTACTAAACATTTCAACTAAACCAACTAAATCTTTCTTAGTTAATGTTCCATTAATATCATGAATATCTTGTTCTGTTATTTTTTCACTGGTATAAGATGCAGCCTCATCCAACATCCCTAAAGAATCACGCATTCCTCCATCTGATAATATTGCAATTTCTTTTAAAGCACTATCTTCTATTTGAATGTTTTCTTTTTCAGCTATATTCCTTAATCTATTAACAATGGCCTCTAAACTTATTTTCTTAAAATCTAAGCGCTGACACCTAGAAATAATAGTTTCTGGTATTTTATGAGGATCCGTAGTTGCTAGAATAAAGATAATGTGTGCGGGTGGTTCCTCTAGAGTTTTTAACAAAGCATTAAAAGCGCCTGTTGTAAGCATATGAACTTCATCAATTATATATATTTTATATTTTCCATATGAAGGAACTAAATTAACTTTTGAACGTAATTCTCTTATTTCATCAACACCATTATTAGAAGCCGCATCTATTTCAATAATATCACTATTATTAATTTGCGTACAATTTACGCATTTACCACAAGGTTTGCAATCTATAGGATTTTCGCAATTTACAATTTTTGAAAAGACTTTAGCTAAACTTGTCTTTCCTGTTCCTCTAGGACCAGCAAATAAATAAGCATGACTAATTTTATTATTTAAAATTGAATTTTTTATTATCTTTACAATGGCCTCTTGACCACAAATATCCTCTAAAGTTTTAGGCCGATATTTTCTATATAAAGCTTGATACATATTCTCACCTTCTGTCTTTAATATTATAACATTTATGTAAAATAAAAGAAAATAACTTCAAATTATTTTCTTCTTTTTGCTTTAAAAAAATCATGTAATAATTTTTGAGATTCTCTTTCACCAGTACTTTGTTCTTTTAAAGGTAATTTTATATGTTCTATTTTATCACGAGCCGCTGCATAATAAACTTTTTTTATTCTAGCTTGGGCAATAGCATTTAAACACATTGGACACGGTTCTAAAGTAACATATAATTCACAGTCATTTAAATACCAATCTTTTTTCTTTTTACAAGCTTGTTCTAAAGCATTTATTTCAGCATGTCTTGTGATTATTTTCTTTTTTTCTCTAGTATTATGACCTCTAGCAATTATTTTATCATTACACACTATAACTGCCCCCACCGGTACATCATCAGTTTTAAAACATTTTTCAGCTTCTTTTAAAGCTTCGCTCATATATTCATTCATATTTTCACCTACAATAAAAGGCACACACAATTAGAGGTTCTTAAGGCTGCTGTCTTCCAACTCTGACCTGGTTCAAACATAATTGTTGTGCCATTAATAATATATATTATTTAATCATTTAAATCAAGTTATTTAATAATATAATTTTAAATATATGTTCCACGTGGAACATTGGGTTTTATTTATAGTTTTATTTCGATATATTGTTTCATGTAGAACATTAGATTTTATTTATAGTTTTATTTCAATATATGTTTCACGTGGAACATTAGATTTTATTCATTGTTTTATTTCAATATATATTTCACGTGGAACATTAGGTTTTATTCATAGTTTTATTTCAATATATAGTTTCACGTGGAACATTAGATTTTATTTATTGTTTTATTTTAATATATGTTTCACGTGGAACATTAGACTTTATTCATTGTTTTATTTCAATATATGTTTCACGTGGAACATTGGGTTTTATTTATAGTTTTATTTCGATATATGTTTCACGTGGAACATTAGATTTTATTTATAGTTTTATTCCAATATATGTTTCACGTGGAACATTAGATTTTATTTATAGTTTTATTTCGATATATGTTTCACGTGGAACATTAGATTTTATTCATTGTTTTATTTCGATATATAGTTTCACGTGGAACATTGGGTTTTATTCATAGTTTTATTTCAATATATAGTTTCACGTGGAACATTAGATTTTATTCATAGGTTTATTTCGATATATGTTTCACGTGGAACATTAGATATAAAAAAACGAATCTTATTCAGATTCATTTTCCTTTAATTCTTCATCAGAAATTTCTGACTCAGAATCTTCTTCTTTCATTATTAAAGCAACATTACTTACAATCTGCTCATTTTTCAAATGAATTAAGCGAACACCTTGAGCTACTCTACCTGTCGTTGAAATTTGTGCCACTGATAATCTAATAATCATTCCACTATTAGTAATAATCATTAAATCTTCATCACCATTGACTAATTTAAACGCGACGATGTTGCCATTCTTGTCTGTAACATTTAAAGCTTTAACACCTTTACTGCCTCTATGAGTCATTCTATATTCATTAATATCGGTTCTTTTTCCATAACCTTTTTCAGTTACTACTAAAATTTCTTGTCCTGATTTAGCAACTTCACATCCTACACAAGTTCCATCACCTAAATCAATTCCTTTAACACCAGAAGCACTACGTCCCATAACTCTTATTTCATTTTCATTAAAACGAATCATTCTTCCATTAGACGATGCTATAACAATTTCATTATCTCCCGTAGTTTTCTTAACAGAAAGTAATTGATCATTCTCTTTCAAGGTAATAGCAATCTTACCATTTGCCCTTATATTTTCGAACTCTTTTAATGATGTTCTCTTAACTAAACCATTTTGCGTACAAAATACAATAAATCTATCTTCGTCATCATTCTGACTTATTTTAAGCATAGCTTTAACTGACTCATCTTTATCAAGTGGTAATAAATTAATTATTGGTAGACCTTTAGATTGTCTACTATATTGTGGTATTTCATAACCTTTAACACGATATACTTTACCTTTATTAGTAAAGAACATTAAATAATCATGAGTAGTCATAGAAATTAGGCTTTCCACAAAATCATCCTCATTAGTAGTCATTCCTTTAATACCTACACCACCTCTATTTTGTGTTTTATAGGTTTCGCTAGTCATTCTTTTAACATAACCTTTATTAGTTAATGTTACAACAATGTTTTCCACAGGTATTAGTGATTCATCTTCTATATAATCAATTGCTGTCATATCAATATTAGTCATTCTTGGAGTTGCGTATTTTGCTTTAATTTCAAGTAATTCTTCTTTAATTACATTTAAAATCTTTTCTTCGCTACTTAAAATATCTTTTAAATGTTCAATTAATTTAAGTAAGCTTTCTAATTCTTCTAAAACTTTTTCTTTCTCTAAGCCGGTTAATTTTCTTAATCGCATTTCCAAAATTGCTTCTGTTTGAACATCATCTAAAGCAAAGCGTGAAGTTAATTGTTCTTTTGCCTCAGCATCAGTATTAGCATTTCTAATGATTTTAATTACTTCATCGATATTATCTAAAGCTATTTTCAAGCCTTCTAGTATATGAGCTCTTTTTTCAGCTTTATCTAATTCAAACTTAGTCCTTCTATATATAACTTCCTTTTGAAAATCGATATAATTGCTTATAATATCTTTTAAGCCCATAATTTGTGGTTTTCCTTGATATAACATAAGCATATTAATTCCATAAGATGATTGAAGTTGTGTATGTTTATATAAATTATTTAAAACCACATTAGGATTAGCGTCTTTTTTTAGCTCTATTACAATTTTCAAACCATCTTTATATGATGTTTCTTCTCGTAAATCAGCTATACCTTCAATAACTTTATCACGAACTAATTCCGCAATTCTTTTAATAAGTGCAGATGTATTAACTTGATACGGAACTTCAGTAATTACTAATTCATGACGCCCTTTTTTCTCTATTATATCTACTTTTCCACGAATTGAAATAGTACCTTTTCCTGTTTCAAAAGCTTTTTTTATACCGCTGTTTCCTAAAATACTACCACCAGTTGGAAAATCTGGCCCCTTAATATATTGCATTAAGCCTAAAGTATCAATATCTTTATTATCAATATAAGCCACACAACCATCAATAACTTCCCCTAAATTATGAGGTGGTATATTCGTTGCCATACCGACTGCAATTCCCATGGTTCCATTAACTAAAATATTAGGAAAACGTGATGGTAAAACCTCTGGTTCTTTTCTAGAAGCATCAAAATTGTCAACAAAATCAACCGTATTTTTATTAATATCTCTTAAAAGTTCCATTGCTATTTTACTAATTCTAGATTCCGTATAACGATAAGCAGCGGCCGTACTACCATCAATAGCTCCAAAGTTACCATGACCATCAATTAATGGATGACGATAACTAAAATCTTGGGCCATTCTTACCATAGCATCGTATACAGCTGTATCACCATGTGGATGATAATTACCAATAACCGCTCCAACTGTTTTGGCACATTTTACATAAGCCTTATCTGGGGTAAATCCTGATTCAAGCATTGTATACAAAATACGACGATGAACCGGTTTTAATCCATCCCTTAAATCTGGTATAGCACGAGCTATAATAACACTCATCGAATATTCTAGAAATGATGTTTGCATTTCTTGTACTATATTACTATTTTCTAATCTATCCATTTCTTTTCACCTCTAAATATCTAAATTTTCTACATATTGAGCGTTTTCTTCAATAAATTTTCTTCTAGGCTCAACCTCTTCACCCATTAATGTTTCAAAAACTTGGTCAGCAAGCATCGCATCTTCAATTGTTATTTTTCTTAATGTTCGATGTTCAATATTCATTGTTGTATCACAAAGTTCATCTTTATCCATTTCACCCAAACCTTTGTTTCTTTGAATAACATATTTAGCATTTTCTGGTAAAGAAGCAATATATGCATCTTTTTCTTCATCGGTTAAAACAAATTTAAAAGTCTTACCATGAGTTATTTTATATAATGGCGGCTGGGCAACAAAAACATGTCCTTGCTCAATAATTGGTTTAAAAAAGCGATAGAATAATGTTAAAAGTAAAGTTCTAATGTGTGATCCATCGACATCGGCGTCGGTCATAATAATAATTTTATGATATCTTAATTTACTAATATCAAAATCTTCACCAATTCCAGTACCAAAAGCGGTAATCATACTTCTTATCTCTTCATTTCCTAAAATACGGTCTAAACGTGCTTTTTCCACATTTAAAATTTTTCCTCTAAGTGGTAAAATGGCTTGAGTTTTCGCATCTCTTCCTTGTTTTGCTTGTCCTCCAGCTGAATCTCCTTCGACTATAAATATTTCAGATTCAGCTGGATTTTTAGACGAGCAATCAGCAAGTTTACCCCATTGATTTGTAAGTTCTAATCCACCTTTTCTTCGAGTAAGTTCACGGGCTCTTTTGGCAGCTACTCTAGCTCTGGCCGCTGTCATATTTTTATCAAGTATTAATTTTGCTTCTTCAGGGTGTTCTAAAAGATATCTTTCAAAACCTTCAGAAAAGACTTTATCAGCAAGTTTCCTAACTTCTGAGTTACCAAGTCTTCCTTTTGTTTGACCCTCAAATTGAGGATTTGGATGTTTACAAGAAACAATCATCGTAAGACCTTCTTTTACATCTTCACCACTTAAGGAATCATCTTTTTCTTTTAAAATATTATTTTTTCGGGCATAACTATTTAAAACCCTTGTTAAAGCTCTTTTAACACCCTCTTCATGAGTTCCACCATCATGAGTATTAATGTTATTAACAAAAGAATAAATGTTTTCCGTATAACCAGTATTATATTGCAATGCCACTTCAAACATAACACCATCTTCTTCACCTTCTAAATGAATAATTTCGCTTTGAATAGGTGTTTTATTAACATTAAGATATTTTACATATTCACTAATACCACCTTCGTAATGGAAAGTTTCACCCGTTGTATCTTCTTCATCACGGTCATCTCTTAAAGTAAGCATTAAACCTTTATTTAAAAACGCAAGTTCTCTAGTTCTTACTTTTAAAGTTTCATAATCATAGATATCGGTATCACAAATATCTGGATCTGGTTTAAATGTAACTGTCGTTCCTGTTCTTTCAGGTTCACATTCTCCAATTATCGTTAATTTTTGAACAGTTTTTCCACCATTTTCGAATTTTGCTTCGTGAATTTTACCATCTTTATACACGGTAACAGTTACCCAGCTTGATAAAGCATTAACAACAGATGCTCCAACACCATGAAGTCCACCTGATACTTTATAGCCGCCGCCGCCAAATTTTCCACCAGCATGTAAAACAGTATAAACAGTTTCTACTGTGGATAACCCAGTTTTTGGGTGAACACCAACAGGAATTCCACGTCCATTATCTTTGACTGTAATTGAATTTCCTTTATTTATAATAATTTCAATATTGTTGCAATATCCAGCTAAGGCTTCATCGATACTATTATCAACTATTTCCCAAACTAAATGATGAAGACCTTTAACGTCAGTAGTTCCAATATACATTCCCGGTCTTTTTCTAACGGCTTCTAAGCCTTCTAACACTTGAATATCTGAAGCATCATAATGTTCATTATTATTCATGCTTTACCTCTCCTTCCAATACTTCGTTATTTTCAACATGAAATAATTTAGCGCGCTTTAAAAGGCTCTCATCAATACTATCTAAATCAGTAGTCGTAATAATTACTTGAATATCGTCAGCTATATAAGAAAGAAGTCCTTCTTTTTTATTATTATCAAGCTCACTAAATACATCATCTAATAAAACAATAGGATTTGTTTGTTTAAAATCTTTCAAAAGCTCAATTTCGGCTAATTTTAAAGCGATTACCCCTACTCTCTGTTGACCTTGCGAACCAAAATTTTTTAAATTTTGATTATTCAAAATAAATTCAAAATCATCTCGATGTGGGCCATATAAAGTTGCTTTAAATTTTAATTCCTTATCAAAATTTTCTTCTAAATTTTTCTTTAAAGTTTCATATAAATAATCCTGGCTAAAATTTTTAAAATTAATAACTGGTTTATATTGTATTTCAAATCCGGACTTACCAGATATCTTTTTAAAAATATCTGGACATATTAAATTGATTTTTTCAATAAATTTATGACGCATTTGATAAATAAAAACACTTTTACCGATAAAATATTCAGTTAAAACATCAAAATAATTTAAATCGATTTTCTCTCCTTCACTTATTCTCTTTAAATATTCATTTCTAGATTTTAAAAGCTTATTAAAATCATTAATAGCATTAAAATAATTAATAGATATTTGAAAAAGCTCTGAATTTAAATATTTACGACGAACTGAAGGTATTCCTTTTATTAATTCTAAATCTTCAGTATAAAACACCACAATGTTAGTTTTATCAATATAATCACTGATTTTTTTAACAACATTATTATCAATTTTAACTTGTTTTTTACTTTTATTTAATAAAACTTCTAATTCGTAAGGTATTTTATTAAATATTGTCCCTTTAATTAAAGAATAATCTTCCCCCTCTTTAATTAAATTATTTGGGGTAAAAAAGCGATGGGATTTAGAAAAACCTAAAACATAAACACTTTCTAATAAATTAGTTTTTCCAACACCATTATCGCCATAAACAATATTAATATTTTCTCCAAACTCTAATTTCAAATTTTGATAATTGCGAAAATTAGTGATTTCTATGTCTTTTATTACCATTACCTTGCCTCTTTTCGCTTATTATAACAAATTTTCAAACAAATACTATTTTGTGGTACACCTATACCTATATATAATTATACCATAAAACGGCCTTTATTTATAGTAAAAAAATAAGCAAATCGCTTATTTTACTGTTTTTTTTCGCATCTTTAATATGAGTAATAACTTAGAAGCCCTAAAAAATTGATTTTCAAAGGAAAAATAAGATATTGGAAGTTCTCTTTTTATACCGCTATTAAATTCCACAATAACATTATTTTCCCTCGCTACATAACTTTTTATATTAGCAATATTAATCCAACTACATTCATGATTTTCAATTGAAGTCGTTGGCATAAATATAATCTCCTCGGTTTCCTCAACAATAATTGGAAGTTTGTATCCCATTCCTAGCATATTTTTACTTCCAAGAATTCTTCCGTTTAAAGAACTACCAAAATATTCACAGCTATAACTAATAACCATAGTTGGCCGGATATTTAAAGTAAATACCTGATTACCTTCAATTATTTCTGACTTATTATCTTTAAATAAAATAAGTGAAGTTTCCCTATTTACTTCATAACTATCTAACATAATTAACCCCCTTGTATCAAAAAGATACACTCTTTTTATAACATTTTTCTTTGTCGAAAAAGCTCAAATTTTGTCAAAAAAAAGAACTTTTAGTAAGTTCTTATTGGTAAAATAAGTTGTGTTAAATCATCAGATTCAGGATTTTTAATAATAATTGGTTTTAATTCACCATTAAAAAGTAGTTCCATTTCTTCAGATTCTAATACTCTTAAAGAGTCTAACATAAATTTAGAAGAAAAGGCAATTTTAATTTCTTTATCATTATCTTTTTCCACAGTAATAGTTTCTTCAACATTACCTATTTCTGGAATATTTGAAGAAATAACCACAATATTACCATTACTTTCTAATTTAATCGTATTTTTATCGCTTTCATTAGTAAGTAATGACGCTCTATCAATAGCTTTATAAAAATCACTTAATTTAACTTTTATACCAAGTTCAAACTCTTCAGGTATTAATTTCGAAGTATCAGGATATGTTCCATTTATAAGTCTTGTAAGCATAGTAATTTGATTAAATTTAAAGATTACTTTATTACCAAAGATATGAATTTCCATATTATCTTCTTCTTCAGTTAATAATTTTACAAGTTCATTTAAATTTTTAGTTGGGATAATAATATTAACATTATCAGCTACTTCTTCAGATAAATTAATAGTCTTTATAGAAAGTCTATAAGAATCAGTAGCTGTACACTGCATAACTTTTCCACTTATTTTAAAGTTAATTCCTGTAAGAACTGGTCTAGACTCACCAGTTGATGTGGCAAAAGCAGTTTGATTAATAATAGTTTTAAATACTTTTTGATTTAAAATAATTGGTTTTTTATTATATTCAAGTTCTAAATCAGGAAATTCTTCTGCATTATTACAATTTAGAGTAAATGCTGAATTCTTAGTTGTAATATAAAGTTTAGAACCAATAACTTCTTCTAAATTAACCATTTCATGAGGAAGTTTTCTGATAATTTCATAAATATATCTACCAGATACAACAATTTCCCCAGGATTTTCGATTTTTTCAATATCTTTTTTATCAATAAAAGTTTTAATAGCTATTTCATTATCTGTACTCATTAAATATAAACCTTCACTTGTAAGTTCAAATTTAATACAATTTAAAATAGGTCTTAAGTTTTTACTAGATATTCCTCTAATAACATAATTTAAATGTTCAATTAATACATCTTGTTTTATTTCAAATTTCATTTTTCATCCTCCTTTTTTATTGTTTATAAATATATATTGTTATTATTAGTGTGGAAAAAGTGGAAAACTTTTAAATCTTTTGTAATTACTAAGTAAATAACTAAAAAGTGATTAAATTTATCCTGTGTAAAAGTTTTGTTTTTCCCCTACTTTAATTTAATTGATTTATAATTTTAGAAATTTCAATTTCTAAATTTTTATCTTTTTTTAATTCATCTTTAATTTTATTAACCGAGTGCATAACTGTCGTATGATCCTTACCTCCAAATTCACTACCTATTTTTGGTAGTGATTCTTTTAAATTAATCCGGCAAATATACATCGCAATTTGTCTTGGAACCGCTATTTTTTTTAGTCTCTTTTTACTTTTAATGTCTTCAGGTGTTATATTATAGTTATTGGCAACGATACCAATAACTTGTTCAATTTTGTTTTTCGCAAGGACTGCTTTGCCAATATAATCTTTTAAAGCTTCAACGGCAAGTTCAATAGTAATTTCTGAACCATTCATTATAGTGGCATAAGCAAAGACTCTAGTTAAAGCCCCTTCTAACTTTCTTATATCGGTAGTACAATTACTAGCAATATATTCTTTTACTTCTGTTGGAACCATATTACCAATACCTTGAGCTTCAACTTTTTTATCTAATATTGCCATTCTTAGTTCAAAGTCAGGTGGTAAAATATCAATAGTAAGCCCCCAGTTAAATCTAGTTCGAAGGCGCTCTTCTAATTTTTTTAAATCATCTGGCGATCTATCAGAAGAAATAATAATTTGCTTATTTTTTGTGTGTAATTCATTAAAAGTGTTGAAAAATTCTTGCTGCGTTTTACTAGCTATTTCTAAATATTGAATATCATCAATCATTAATACATCAATATTGCGGTATTTATTTTTAAACTTTTCCACAGCATTAAAATTACTATTTTCACCTTTTCGGTAAATGTTTAAAAAATCATCTACAAATTTTTCACTAGTAACATATAATACTTTTTTATTAGAATTCGCACTAATATAATTACCAATCGCATGCATTAAATGTGTTTTTCCGAGTCCACTATTCCCATAAATGAATAATGGATTATACATTGAACCTGGTTTTTCGGCTACTGCTAGACCAATTGCTTTGGCAAATTTGTTACTTTCTCCTGATATAAAATTATCAAAAGTATATTTACTATCAAGGCCACTTTCAAATATCGCTTGGTTATTTTCTGCAGTAACAGTCTCCTCTACTTCATTTTCTTCTTCCGTTACATATTCAAACTTGAATATTGAACCAGTTACTTCCATAAAGGTTTCTCTTATTAAATCATTATAATTTTCTTTTAAATGTTTTTTATGAACATCTAAAGGCACTTCAACAAAGGCATATTCATCATTAAGTTTAATTAGTTTTGTATCTTTAAACCATGTTTGAAATAAAACCGGTTTAACTTTTCCCTTAATTTTTTCTAAGAATGCCAGCCATATATTATTGTATTCCATAAACATCCACCGCAATTTTTAGACATCTCTGTAATCATTGTAGATTATTTTTAGTCATTTTTATATAAAAACTGTGGAACAAGATCGCACAAAGTTATTA
>CALVRP010000102.1 GCA_944358665.1 uncultured Bacilli bacterium | reverse complement strand
GCAACTAGTTTTTATCTATATTAATTATAACATCACAAAATGTGAGTAGTCAAGCATTTTTCGTCACAAAATGAGAAAATTATTTGTGGTGATATTATGATAGGTAAAGCTTTAAAATACATGCGTATAAAAAATAATTTAAAACAAGATCATATTGCGAAAATATTAAAAGTTAAAAGTAATACTGTTTCCCAGTATGAAACTAATAATAGACAACCTACTTTTGATGTTATTCAAAAAATTGCTAAAGAATGTGGTTTTTCTATTTACTTTATTGATAATAAAGATGGAGAAAAGTTTACTTTAAAAGATTTAAAAAGAAAAGATATTTAAAAATCTCGTTTTTATTTAAAAACGAGATTTTTTATTAACGTGAAGCTTTTATACTATCAAAGATTAATCCTAAACCAATTACTATTGTAATTATTGCGACTAAATAATTGATTCCTGGGATTAAGTTTAATATTAATAATACAAACAAACCAATTAAACCAATTAATAGCATATTCATATCTTTATTAAATACTTTTTGCCAGATTTTATATCCTAGTAAATAAGCCGTAAATATTGTTGAAAGGTATATAGCAACCCCATAAAATATTAAACCAATTACTCCTAATGGAAGACCAATTACTGTCATAAATAGCATAATACCAATAATTGGTAATAAGATAAGTGTTAATAAGCCTTTAGTAAATACTTCAATTACTTCACCAGATTCCACTTTTTCATATTTATCACTAATTCTAGTAATAATTTTAGGGAATAGCAAACATATAACAGCAAATATTAAAGCATAACAAGCAAATGACCAGATTTTACTAGAAACAGTATTAAGATAAGTATTTCCTTCTTCACTATTTATTGGATCTGTTTTTACCGTTTCATTAATACTTGCTTCATCGCTTATTTTAGCATTAGCATCTTCAGGATATGAAAGAGTTCCTTTAATATTACCACTTTCAATAGTTATATTACTAGCATGAATTTTTAAATTTCCAGCAATATTGGCATCTTTAATTGTTACAGAACTTGCATAAACACTAACGTTTCTAGCAAATTCTCCACTAAGACTTATTTCACTACCAACAATAATGGTATCACGGTTAAATTCTGTAGATGTACTACTATTAACTATAGATCCAATAATTAAAGCATCATTATTAATAGTTCCATCTAATTCAACATTATTACCGATTAAAGCAGCATAGTCAGTAGTTCCGGAGAATTTTACTTGATCACCAATTCCGGTACTAATTCCACTAATATTACTATTTATCTCAACGTTTGTACCAGCTAAAGCTACTGAGGCTTTGGCATCATCTTGCATAACAACATCAGTGCCAGCTTTGGCATAAAAATGTTCAATAGTTTCCGCATTTACTACTGGACAAATCATAAATAATAAAACAACTAATAAAACTTTACTTAATTTTTTCATATTTTCACCTCTTTATAAATTTAATAAGTCATTTCTGTATAACCTTCGGGAATTTCAAAAGCACTATCTTTTACTTTTGTACTAAATTTTAAAACTTCATACAACAAATCCTCTTCATCAGTTTGTTTTTTGATAAATTTTAATTCATCGTCATCAAAATAATAAGTTGTTGTTCCTTCAGAATATTTATATGTTTCAAATACATATTTATGGCTATTTATTTTTTCTTTACCAGTTTTATAACTTTGATCTTTTAATTTTTTCATGCTTTCTGGTAAAATTCCTTCGGTATAATTTTCACTAATGACAATAGATTCAGTACTATAAATTTGATTAACAAGATCAAAATTATAACGTAAGCCTTCTTTTTCTATTATAATTAAATTCATACCACCATTTATTCCATAATAAAGATTGTCGTTATCTTTAATTACAGTAATAATACTATTATCATTTTTTAATTTTAAATTATATTTATCATCTTCATAATTTTCTTTTGTAAAATATTTATATGTTAAAGAATTCCCATCTGGATTTTTTACTTTTGTTACTTCACTACTACAACCAGTAATAGTTAGAACAAGTAGTATCAAAATTATTTTTTTCATATATCACCTACTTTTCTCTATTTTTCAAAAAGATAATAAATCCTAGCAATATTTCTTTAGTTGAATCTGAAATATCTAGAGCTTTCAGTTTTTTTATGGCTTCAGCAAATTTTTCATTCATTTTTTCTTCGGCATACTTTTTAGCTCCTGATTTGATAAATATTTCTTTAACTAAAGCAGTATTATCTGTTCCATAGTATTTTAAGAATTCTTCTTTATAATTTGTCTTTAAGGTATAACTATATAACAAAGTTTGCTTAAACTCTTTTATATCAGACGCAGTTTTTCCAGTTGTATCCTCTTCACCAAACACCCCTAACAAATCATCTTTTATTTGAAAAGCAATACCAACATCTAATAATATATCTTCAAACTTTTTTATTATCTCATCTTCAGCTCCGGCTAAAGTCAATCCTAAGCAAAAGGGGCCAATGACTGAATACCAAGCGGTTTTTAAAGTATAAATTTCAATTATTTGCTTTTCTAAATTCTCAGTATGTTTATGACATTCCTCTTTAAACGGTAAGAAAACATCTAATAGTTCTCCTTTAATGGTTTTAATTACCATATCATTATAATAAGAAAGAACTTTGCCTAAATTTGGTGAATTTTGATAATTTTTTAATAATATTTCGTTCGCCAAATAAAAGCCTAAGTCACCAATACAAATTGCCATAGAATCAGCCACATCATCTAATTTTTCTGACCTATTATCTGAATTTTCTTTTTTATACATCACTGGAATAGTATCTTTTCCACGTCTTTTAAGTGCTTTATCGATAATGTCATCATGAATTAATATTGATGTTTGAAATATTTCAATAGCTAATGCTAAGAAAATATAATCATCATCTTTTTTTATTGTTTGATAACCAAGCGCTGCTAACGTACCTCTTAAAAACTTTCCATCATTATTTAAATAAATAAATTTATCTACAGCATTTTTAATAATTTCATTTTTATCTTTTTGCCCTAAAATATGATTATACTGATTAATTTCTTTTGAACATTTTTCTTTAATATTTTTATAGTATTCTATAAAATTTTCTAAATATTTATCCATATAATTCTCCTTATAAACATTTTAACATATTATATTTATTTTAACAATTATAAAACAAAAAAAGCCAGAATATGGCTTACTAACTATATGATTGTGCGGTAATCACACCTGGTTGAATCACTTTTATTGCTGGTTTAGTTTTTAATTTCCGAGAATGTGTACAAGCATAATTAATTGCTTCATCAAAATTTTCTTCAACTAAAATATGGGTTAAGCTTTTTTTCATACCTTTCTTTTTTAATGACTCTAAAATTTCTTCTTTGAATTCATATAAATTTACAAATCCGAAATATGATAAAGCAACCTCTAAATGTAAATCTTCTATTTTAAAATCCAATCTTTTTTTCTCTAATTCTTCTTCATTTTTTTCAATCCAAACAAGTTGATCAATCATACCATAAACGATTTGTTGTAAATAAAGCAAATATTTTATTTCATAAAGGGCTTGAGGAACCCCAACATTTCTAGCAATTTCACTGTGAGATATATCTAAAATGTTATCAAATTTAAAGTCAGTACATAAAGCATCCGCATCAAGTAAAGGAAAATTAAAAAGCATATCATACTTTTGATCAATAAGACCTTCTCTGTCGGTTTGTGTATGATCAATTCTCTCCTGCAAACGATTATAAAATTCTAAGGCATAACTTTTACGCATTTCCCGTTCTAACAAAACATCTATATCTGCAAAATCATCAAATTCCTCTTCGTCAAAATAGTCATCAATATCTTTATTCATTTCTAAATCAGCTTCACATAGTTCTAAATGTTCTAAGATTCGCCAATCAATAAGACTTCGGACACTTTCATCTTGAACAGGATACTCTAATTTATCAGCACTCATAAAAATAACCAAACGCAAGTCAACTATACTTTTAAAATCTTTAGGAATTTTGGAAATCAAGTGTTTTTCTCGTTCATATAATTCATTTAAAGAAGTTAAAACTTTGATATGATTAGGATTTTGTTCCAATTTTTCTTTTTCAATTTTTGCTAAAGTGGAATAATGATTATATATTTCACTTTCTAATTCTATTAATATATTCAAAAAGGCTATTTGTTTATCCATGATTTTTCCTCCCTGTAATTAATATTATAATAGTTTTATAAGAAAGTTACAAGATTTTATTAAAAAAAGCCTATGCGGCTTTTACTTTGTTAAGATAACGATTTACTTGTGATGCCCAAGTACTACTAGATGCATACTTGGTATTTATTTGTTCTAATGTTGTAAGTCCATAATCATAATAGTTCCTTTTTAAATTATTTATATAGCTTTTAATACCTTCTTCTAAAGTAGAAAATCTAATTAATCCACCACCACTATATAAACCTCCGACATTATTATATTGTTTTACGGCATTACTACAAGAGCTATTACATCCAGTCTCATGAAGACTAATAGCAACAGCTATATATGGATCAACCCCATAATCAAGCGCATATTTAGCATAATAATAACCTGTGCCAGATAAATTACTGTGTAAACTTCTATTTAATTTAGCCGTCAATTCATCCATTGTTAGTCCATCATAAACTACTGGATCTGGCAAAACTTCTTGTGTTGGCACATTAGTCTCCTCTTCTAACGGTTCTGTTTCTTCTTTAACTTCTTCTTCTACAACTGTTACTTTTTCATTTGAAACGGGAATAGCCGCAGCAAGATCAGCATTATATTCTGTTGATGTTGTAAATTCTTCATTACTAGTTTCATAAGTAGAATTCTTATCTTGAAGTGCAATATTTATAAGGTGTGGTGCAGTTATTGCAACTAAAACCCCGAACATTAATATAGCACAAACTATATGATTAGACTTCATAACATCTCTCCTATACTGAGATTAATCATATCATATTTTATGGCTGAAGTCAAATCCAACAAAAAAACCGCCTAAGCAGCTTTTATTTCATTGACATAGGAAGTAACTTGCGATGCCCAAGTACTACTAGCCGCATATTTAGGACCAATAGTTTCTGGTGTCGTTAGACCCATACTAAAATAATTATTATATAAATTATTCATATAAGCTCTAATTCCTTCTTCTAAAGATGGGAAGGCTTTATATGAGCCACCATTACACCCGGGACTTCCTTTCATTCCCCCTACATTATTACATTGTTTTAGTAAAGTACTACATTCCCATTTACAACCAGTTTCATGCATAACAATAGCCACTGATAAATAAGGATCTATTCCAAGTTCTACAGCATACTTGGCAAAAGTATAACCTTGACCTGATAAAGTCGAATTTAATGTTCTATTTAATTTAGCAGCAAGTTCATCTAATGTAAGTCCATCATAAACTATAGCTTGTTTTCTAGCCTCTTCTTCTTTTTGTTTTTGAAGTTCTAAAGCCTTTTCTTCTTCAGCTTTTTCTTCTGCTTTAATTTTTTTCAAACGTTCAACATTAACATCTACTTTTAATTCTTCAGGCTCTACAGTCATATCATTTTCTAAGTTAATCTGTGATTCCTCACTTTGTAGTACCTCTTTATTTATAATTACATATTCATGCTTATTATCAAGCGCAAGTACAACGGAACAATAAATTGTTCCTAATAAGCAAATGATCATGGCCACCGTAATGGCCTTA
>CALVRP010000101.1 GCA_944358665.1 uncultured Bacilli bacterium | reverse complement strand
CTTGCGAAATATCAATAACTTTATCAATATTTTCTAACCCCTTAACACTTTTATAATCCCCTGGCTTATTTTTGTTTTTATACAAATTATTAGCCACTATTTTATATAAAATTTCATTAACTAAAGTTGACTTTCCACTTCCACTAACACCAGTTACGCAAATAAATTTACCAAGCGGAAATTTAACATTAATATTTTTCAAATTATTCTCCACGGCACCTTTTATTTCTAAATATTTTTTATTACCTTTTCTTCTTTTAGCCGGAACTTCAATTTTTTCTGCACCGGTTAAATATTTACCAGTTAAACTATTTGGATTTTTCATAACTTCTTCTGGCGTTCCTTTGGCCACTACATAACCACCATGCACACCCGCTTTTGGACCAATATCAACCAAATAATCAGCCGCCAGCATTGTATCAGTATCATGTTCAACAACAATTAAAGTATTACCTAAATCTCGCATTTCTTTTAAAGAATCAATCAATCTTTGATTATCCCTTTGATGAAGTCCAATACTAAGTTCATCTAAAACATATAAAACTCCAGTTAATCTAGAACCAATTTGCGTAGCTAAACGAATACGCTGAGCTTCACCCCCAGATAAGGTTTTAGCTTCTCTTGATAATGTCAAATACTCTAAACCAACATTAATTAAAAAAGATAATCTTGAACTAATTTCTTTTATAATTAAATCAGATATTTCTTTAGCTTCTTTTGAAAGACATAAATTATTTAAAAAATTATATAAATCCTTAATACTAAGCTCGGTAACTTCATATATATTTTTACCACCAATTAAAACCGATAAAACACTATCATTAAGTCTTGCCCCATGACATCTCGGACATTCAAGCTCAGTCATATAGTTTTCGATCCATTCTCTTACCCAAGTACTTTTAGTTTCCATATATCTTCGTTCTAAATTAGTAATAATCCCCTCAAAAGTACCTTTTGTACTCCTGGTATTACCTTTTTTAGAAGTATAGTTAAAAGTTATAATATCATTACTACCATAAAAGACTATATCTTTTTCTTTTTTTGTAAGTTTGTTAAAAGGTTTATCCATATCAATATCATAATGCCTGCAAGCAGCAGTTAAGTTAGTATAAGTAATATTATTTTCATCACTAGTATTAATAACGACAATTGCCCCTTCATTAATACTAAGTTCACTATTTGGCACAATTAAATCTTCATCAATTTTATATTTAATTCCAAGGCCTTTACATTCAGGACAAGCTCCGTAAGGTGCATTAAAAGAAAACATCCGAGGTTCAAGTTCTGGGAGTGAAAAATCACATTCCGGGCAAGCATAAGTTTCACTCATTAATTTCTTTTCGCCACCAACAATATCAATAACAACTTTTCCTTTTCCAAGTTTAACTGCCGTCTCTAGTGATCCATATAAGCGGCTTCTAATTCCTTCTTTGATTACCAATCTGTCAACAACAACTTCAATAGTATGTTTTTTAGTTTTACTAAGATTAATCTCTTCCGTCAAATCATACTCTTCATCATCAATAACCGCTCTAACATAGCCATCTTTAACTAGAGAATTCAAAAGTTCTTTATGAGTTCCTTTTTCTAGACTAACAACAGGACTTAAAATTCTAATTTTAGTTCTTTCAGGAATATTTAAAACATCATTAGTCATCTCCTCAATACTCTGTGAAGTAATCGGAATATGATGATTAGGACAATATGGAACACCAATTCTCGCATATAAAAGTCTTAAATAATCGTATATTTCAGTAACCGTACCAACTGTACTACGAGGATTTTTATTAGTCGTTTTTTGATCAATACTAATAGATGGACTAAGACCTTCAATACTATCAACATCAGGCTTTTCACTACCACCTAAAAACTGTCTTGCATAAGCACTTAAACTTTCAACATATCTTCTTTGCCCTTCAGCATAAATTGTATCAAACGCTAAAGAACTTTTTCCACTTCCACTTACACCCGTCATAACAATTAATTTATCTTTTGGTAAATTAATATCGATGTTCTTTAAGTTGTTTTCTCTTGCACCTTTGATAATTATTTCGTTCATTATTCATTCCTCCATCTTCTATATAAAACAATTCTTTTTCTTTTTCCGTTAAATTGTAATTTCTAATAAATCGATTTTGTCGATCAATCGAAGTTTCTAACATCATTTTAATTATCTCTTCCCTTGGAATTACTCTAATAACTTCAAGATATTCACTAACATACATATCATAATAGCCATAATATTCATCATCATTTTTTACAAGTTTACCAAAACCTTTCACCTCAGCAATTATTGAAGTATCAGGATCATAATACCTAAAACAATCTTCTAAATTAGTACAAAAATGAAAACCATTACCATATTTTCCCCAGGAAATAGGACCTTTAATCCGATAAATTTCCCCAACTTCAAAATGTTTTCCGTATCGATTTGTAAAATCTTGATTAAAAGCTTTATACCCAAGCACTTTCATAGTAACACCACATTTCTAGTAGTTATTATATCATAAATGTCAAGTATAAAACAGGACCACTTCTTATTGGATTTTAGCTCTAACATTTACATTGTGTTACTAACAAAAATTATAGCTAAAAACAACATAAAAAGACCAATTATGGTCTTTATTTATCACTTCTATATTCAGCAGTATCAACGACATCTTTAGTTAACTTCATGCCCACTGAAGCCGTTATATCCCGGCTTTCACCCGCAGCTAAAGCATCACCTAAATAGGCATATACTGACACAACTTCTTCATCACCCTTTTTGAGAACAATATAAAAATCCTCAATATCTTTAGTTTCTCCACTATTATTAGTAACAGTTGCCGTAAAAGTTGCATAATCATCACTTGTCATTAAAACAATATTATTAATTGTAAGCCCTTCATAAGTGGCCTCTCTAACAATATTAGCGCTATCATTAACTGTCGTTGTCTCTTCCTTAACTACATCATTTTTCTTTTCATCATTACCAAGTGTTAGTAATAAAACAATTGCAATTATTATAACAAGCACTATGGCCCCAATTATTATCCATTGTTTTTTACTAATTCTTGAAAGCATTCTTTTTATTTTTTCCATTTTTATCCTCCTATTATATTTAAGATTATATCATTTATTAAAAAAAGTTGCAATCAGTAAGTTCATCTTCGATTCTTATTAGTCTATTATATTTACAAATTCTATCAGTTCTTGAAAGTGATCCGGTTTTTATTTGCCCTAAATTAAGACCAACCGCTAAATCAGCAATTGAAGTATCTTCAGTTTCACCGCTACGATGAGAAATGATTGTTTTATAACCATTTCCCTTAGCCAATTTAATTGTATCTAATGTTTCCGAAATAGTTCCAATTTGATTGATTTTAATTAAAATAGCATTCCCCGCTTTTTTATCTATTCCTTTCTGTAAATACTTTTTATTAGTTACAAATAAATCATCACCAACAATAGAAATTTTATCACCTAATTTATCAGTTATTTTAGTGAAAGCTTCCCAATCATTTTCATCAAAAGGATCTTCAATTGATATAATTGGATATTCATTGACTAACTCTTCATAATAATTAAGAAGTTCATCAGAGGTATATTCTTTCCCCTCAAGAAAGTAAGTTCCTTCTTTATAAAATTCACTAGCCGCAACATCTAAAGCTAAATTAACGTCAATACCAGGCTTATAACCAGCTTTTAATATAGCTGTTATAATCGCGTCTAAAGCTTCTTTATTAGTTTTAAAGTTAGGAGCGAACCCGCCTTCATCACCGACATTAGTATTGTAGCCATTTTCTTTTAAAACATTCTTTAAAGTATGAAAAACTTCACTGCCAATTCTAATTCGCTCTTTCATTTCTTTAGCATTAGGAATAATCATAAACTCTTGAAAATCAAGTTTATTATCCGCATGCATACCACCATTTAAAATATTCATCATCGCTACTGGCATACTGTATTCATCCCCTAAATATTTATAAAGTGGTAATTTTTTATAAATGCTAGCCACTTTTAAATTAGCAAGTGATACAGCTAGAATAGCATTGGCTCCGATGTTGCTTTTATTATCAGTTCCATCTATCCTTAACATCGTTTCATCGATTTCTCTTTGATTTAATGAATCTTTACCAATTAACGCACTTTGAAGTATTGTATTAACATTATTAACAGCCATTAAAACTCCTTTACCCATATAACGCTTGCCACCATCACGAAGTTCAATAGCTTCTCTTTCGCCAGTTGAGGCCCCACTTGGCACTATAGCACTAGCACTTATTCCGGATTCTAAAGTAACAATCGCTTCAACAGTCGGATTACCACGAGAGTCCAACACTTCTCTTGCATAAACATTTTTAATTTTACTCATAATATCACCTCTATTTTGTTTTTCCATGTATTTGCTGATTTATAACGTTTTGATATTCTCTATATAGAGATATATGGTATTCATAAATATCTAAATTCTGTTTAAAATCAACGACTTTATCATTTAAAGTATTTTCTAAAGACGCTAATCTTTCTTGGACTGAATAAGCATACTCTACCCAGTCCTGAAGTTTATAATCAAATTCTATCATTGGAAATTTAGTGGCAATTTCTGGATTATAATTATACTTAACTCTAAAAATATCTTCCATAGACATAAGGGTTAGTAATTCATCAGAAATATGTACTTCATGACTATTAAAATTATTGATTAAAAAGCCACCATCAACACTATAACCATAAAATTCTATTGCTTGTCTTATCGCTTCCGCATGAAGTTTATTTATATTTTTTTTACTCATATCATCCTCCGAATCAGCATACTTAATGTGATCTTTCGGAGTTCTTTTTAACTCAATCATATTATAAATTCGCGGAAAAATACCAGTTAAAAAATAATTATAATATCTTCTAAGAACTAAGTCATTCATACTATTATCAAAAGTTTCTGATTCCATACCAATTAAAGAGCATAATGTTCCTTCTAAATCTTCAATACTAAGTTTTGGCAAATTAAGCTCCGCCATAATACTTTTTCTTAAGGTATCAAGTTTTATCTGACTTTCTAGTGAAACAGTGGTTTCATCCATAATTGTTCCTCCCTATCTTATATAATTATACCTTAATTAAAGCTAAAAATAAATAGGTAACTTTAGTTTATATAATTATTTACAAAAAAAATAGATTTGCTTAATAAAGTAAACCTATAACTATTTACTGAAATTTTTAACTTGCCTTTTTACTAATTGTGAACCTTTTTCTGGTGTTACTTCATATCTATCCATAACATCTTCAATAGTCCCATTACCTACTAATACTTTATTAATTTCTCCATCAATTTCTTTTTTTAATTTATTAGAACCTTTTTTATATGTATTAAATAAGTCAGTTGCACATAACGTAGAAATAATATATTTTTGAGCCGTAAAGTTATTTAAATGATTCTCATCTAAGAAGTCAAGACGAGTCTTGTTAATAATACTTCGTTTCATACTTAATAACCGTTCTAAAATCTTTTTTTCTAAAAGTTCTTCCGATGCATCCAAATCTAAGGCAGCTACTTTTTCCATAAAAATTGATAACATTTCATCATGAAAATAATTTCCTACAGTACCTTTATTTCTCTTTAGTAAAGCATGATACATTTCGTGGACATAAATAAACTTTAACTTATCAGTACACGGACCTTCCAATATTATTTTGTGATTAGTAACGGGCACCATTTTATAAAATTCAAGATCAACTTCATCTATCCTATAAAAGAAAACACTAGAAGTATAACCAGCAGCAGCATCATTATTATTAAATGAAACCGGAATATCTGTCACTTTTATTAATTCTGCATTATTTTTAATAAATTCAATTACTTCATTATATTGTTCTTTCTTGATCTCACTACCAAATTTTTCAGTCAAATAAGTAGAAAAGTAATCCCCTCTAGAATAAAGAACCCTTGTATCAATTCCATCAGTATGTTTTTCAACAACTTCTTTACCCGCATTTAAAACTTTATCAATATTACAAAAATTAAATTTTAAGCGACTGTCCTCATAATTAGGTAATCCTTCTAATATAACCGTTCTTAATTTTCTATACTCATCCCCATCAAAAAATGCTGTATCATATTTTTTAAAACCATAACGAGCTAGATCAATTTCCATTTCTTTTTTCTCTTTATCCGTTAATTTCATTATAAATCTCCCTTCTTGTTTATGAATGATATCCTAACACCAATAATTAAAAATGTCAAATTTACAGTTTAGGAGTTTTTTAGGAGTTTTTATTTTAGAATAAATATTTTTCTTACGCATTAATTATAAATAAATTTTAATAAGATGGGAACTAAAATGGGAACTAAAATGCCAAAAAGTGAGTACTAATTAAAATCTGGCTTGCTTTAAGCACGAAAAAAGCCTTGAAATTTCAAGACTTTTTTAATAACAAAAGTGGCGTCCCCTAAAGGATTCGAACCTTTGACCCACGCCTTAGAAGGGCGTTGCTCTATCCAGCTGAGCTAAGGAGACATCCTGTACTCGTGGTACAAGATGATTATACTACAGTTTTATTAATTATTCAATAGTTTTTGATGCACTTTTATAAATTTCCTCATTATCAGCAAGTAAAACAACTTCATCAACGTCATAATTATCATAAGCTGATAAACATATGGTATATATAACTTCTTCTAGGACTTCTTTTGTGTTAATGTCATCAAAAATAGAAGAATTAAAATCTAAACTTAAAACATTATCACTTAAATTACTAGACACGAGCTCCACATCTTCATTTAAAAAACTCATAAGATTGTTATTATAACCAAGGCCACCAGTCAGTTCGTCAATGACAATCGTAATTTTATCTCTCGTATCATTTAAATATTTAGTTACTGGCACATAATAATAATTATCATTTATTTGATTAATATAATAAACTGTGACATCAGTTATATCTTTGGTACTCGTTAAATTAAATTCTTTATTAATACCAAAACTTCTATTTAAAGTACTAGGTAAATTTATTTTAGTTTTTGGTAGTTTTGATAAAATTTCTCCTTCAACATAAATAATTACATTATCAACTCCATCAATAGAAGTCAAACTATAAACAATAGCTTCAATCATTTTTTCTTCAAGGTCTTCACTAATTTCCAATATATCACTAGAAAAATCAACCTTTACTAAACCATTATCATAAGTTAAACTAAGTATTTCAGTATTTGGTGGTATAATCGCACTAAAACCATTAGGAACCTTACCATCAGAAGAACCAATAATTAAAACCTCTAGAACTTCCTTAGCCTTATTCTCAATATTATCATCATTACTAACACTGACTTCCGTTAAAGCTACATAATTATTTTTATCAAGCAAAAACACTGGACTATAATCAGTCTCATTATCAACATACTCTAAATCTTCTGACCAATTATTTTCTTCTCTTACCGATGGAACTAAATAAATAAGCATACAAGCAAATAAAGCCGCTGATGCTAATGTAATCTTTCTGATAGATAATCTTTTAAGCATAAATATCACCTAAATAATTATATGAAAAAAAAGGTCTTATATAACCTTTTTATAACGAAAGTTCTCCAAGTTTAAGCAGCTCAATAACCGCCCCGGTTCGACCTTTAACTCCAAGTTTTTGCATGGCATTAGAAATATGATTTCTGACTGTTTTTTCACTTATTCCCAGCTTATCTGCAATTTCACTTGTTGTATCATTATTTATTAACAGTTCAAAAACTTCACGTTCTCTCTTTGTTAAAATACCCTTTTTCATAATTTCCTCACTTCCTAAGTTGGGTGGTTTATATTTACTCATATTATTTTATGTTCACCTTATTTTTTAGTGCGTAAAAAAGCCCAAAAAAAAATAGATTTCTCTATTTCTGAAATTTTACTGAAATATTCATATCCGTATCAAACTCTTCTTGAACAAGACGCATTATTTTATTAGCAATAGATTTATCATGTTCAGTACTATCAATAACCACGGAAATATCAGAGTTATCGATTTTAACAAAAGCCTTAAGTTTAAGTTCATCTTCTATTTTTTTCTCAATGCTTTCTTCATTCCCTCTATTTTTATTAAGCTCTTGCATTTTATCAAATGCTTCATTTTTTTCTTCTGTACTTGATTTACTACTTGTTAAAACGGCTTTTAATTCATCTAGTTCCGCTAGCATTTCCTCTTCAGCTTCAACCCTAAGAGCCACAAGTTCCGCACTTTCACCATCTTCACTAGCTGATACCGTTTCTGTACTTTCCTCTTCACTATTAGATACATTATTAGTTGTTAAAAGTAAATCACTTGGCATTGTTATATAATAAACACTTAAAACTAATATCAAACTAAATAAAGTTAAAAACCAAAGACTTTTTTTATTAATCATTATTATCCCTCCTGGTACGTTTCTAATTAATTATACTCAGGAAAGAATATTTTATTCCTCATTTTTTGTAACTTCTACGCCATTATTATAAGTGGCGGTAAATTCCGACCCTTTAATATTTAATTCTTTTACTTTTCCGTTTTCATAAATTATTGTCCCACTCGCATCTAGTCATCCACTATAAT